>JBIKYI010000101.1:0-7707 GCA_044355355.1 Limnothrix sp.
TGACTATCGCACTCCGAGTGAAGTATTCTTGCTGTCATCATCAGAACCTGTTGCACTTCATACTTGAATTGGCGTTTTTAAAAAAATTGGTATTTGTTGGCCCCGGACAAAGAGCAAGAACTTTGATGCCTTGCTGTCGATATTCTGCCCATAGGGCTTCACTGAATGACAAAATAAAAGCTTTGCTTGCGCCATAAACCACTTGATAAGGTAGGGGAAAAAAGCTTGTGGCAGACCCAAGATTAATAATTATTCCTTCCCCTTTAGTGAGCATATCGGGCAGAAAAGCATGGGTTAAATCGACTAGGGCGATAACATTGAGCATGACCTGTTGGTGATCTTTTTCACTGGCAATGCTTGCGAAGTTGCCATTGGTACTAAAGCCCGCGTTATTGATCAACATATCGATCTGTATTTTTCGTTTTTGGGTTATTTGATAGATCGATGAGGCGATATTTTCTTGGCTTAAATCTGCGGCGATCGCCTCCGCCTGGATTTGATATTTTTGCTGGAGTTGAGTGGCGAATGCTTCGAGTTTAGGGGCAGAACGGGAAACAAGTACAAGATTCATTCCTTTTTGTGCCAGGATTTCTGCAAATGCTGCCCCAATACCGCTCGATGCTCCAGTAATGAGTGCTGTTTTTCCTTGATAGTTCATGGATTGTTGATGATGCCTATTGATTTATCGTTGATTGCCTCACTTTTAGGGTGACTAAGAAATTGAAAAAAATATGTTAATCGTTTTCGTCTAGTTCAAAAATTGAAGCTATGCTAGGTATAGCATTATTTAGGCAACTTGTATTGATTTGTTGGCTAATATTTGGGTTAATATTGAAGTTGATATTTTCACTAAATATTGATCAATTAATATTTATTAATTCATGAAATAACAATGATAAATTCACAGATGAATGCTAAATATATTCTTGCTCTGGATTTAGGAACGACCGGAAACCGTGCCCTATTGTTTAATCATCGAGGCGAAATTATTGCCCAAGCTTATCAAGAATTAACGCAATATTATCCGCAACCGGGCTGGGTTGAACATGATGCTGAGGAGATTTGGCGTGATACCCAAATGGTGATGCAGGAAGTACTGAAACAGAAGGGTATTCATGGGCAAGACATTGCAGCGATCGCCCTAACGGTGCAGCGGGAAACCTGTTTACTCTGGGATACAACCACAGGTAAACCTCTCCATCGGGCGATCGTTTGGCAGGATCGGCGGACGGCTCCCCTCTGTCAGGAACTTAGCGCAGCGGGTCGGGCGGCAATGATTTATGAGAAGACTGGCTTGGTTTTAGATGCTTATTTTTCGGCAACAAAATTACATTGGTTGCTCCATTGGGCGAAAGAAAATACCTCGATTGATCTAGAAAATATTCTCGCTGGAACGATTGATACATGGATTTTATGGAACCTCACAGGCGGCAAAATTCACGCCACGGATCATAGTAATGCCAGCCGAACAATGTTGCTAAACATTACTACCCAAACTTGGGATACTGATCTGTTGCAACTGTTTGATATTCCAGCGCACATTTTGCCAAAAATACAAACTAGTCTTGGTATTTTTGGCGAAACAAATGCTCAATTACTAGGGGCTAATATTCCCATTGCAGCGATTTTTGGGGATCAACAGGCGGCGCTTTATGCCCATGGTTGCGATCGCCCTGGTTTGTTGAAATGTACCTATGGTACAGGGGCATTTTTGGTGGCACATACAGGGGCTAAAATTGTCCGTTCCCAGCACCAACTATTAACCACGATCGCCAGTACCCAACCCAGTCACAACGGTACGCAAACCGAGATAGGTTATGCCCTAGAAGGCAGTATGTTCACCGCCGGAGCCTGTATTCAATGGTTGCGGGATGGCTTACAAATCATTGGCAGTGCCAGCGAAACAAATGCATTCGCGCAATCTGTCCCCGATAACGGAGGCGCATATTTCGTCCCAGCCCTGAGCGGTTTGGGTGCGCCTCACTGGGATATGACCGCTAGGGGAGCCTTTTTTGGTCTGACTCGCGGCGTACAAAAAGCCCATATGGTGCGGGCAGTCCTGGAGGCGATCGCCTACCAAGTTAAAGAAGTCGTAATCGCAATTAACGAAGATTCCGGCACAGCAATCCAACAACTCAAAGTCGATGGCGGCGCTTGCCATAACGATTTTCTGATGCAATTCCAAGCCGATGTATTGGGCATTCCCGTTGAACGCCCCGCAGTCCTCGATGCCACCGCCCAGGGTGCAGCCTTTGCCGCCGGATTAGCCATTGGTTTCTGGGATGACTACCAAACCCTCGTCCAAAACCGCAAAATTGATCGACTGTTCCAACCCGGCACAGGGGCAACCCAAGCCCAAGCTAATTTCCAAACATGGAAAAAAGCCGTTGAACGTGTAAAAAATTGGTCATAACCAAACAAATAAAGAGGCTTATACAATCATTTTCTTAACATTTTTGATCAACATCATTTATGCCAATTAGACTTTTTGTATAAGTCATTAAACTCAATTAATTAATGTGGATTTAACATCCCTAAAATAGGCTTTTATCGTCATTTCGGTTAAGGTTGAGAATTTTTGATCCCTCCGCACTTTGGCAAGCTCAGTCTTTCACCTTCAGCACTGCTCTTAGCAAGGGAGGTAATGGCTGTCTAATTTTTATTTGGAATGACTACACAAGAGATTAATTAATTAAATATTTCTTGTCTAGTAGCAGAGTCAGATTACATTAATCAGATTACATTAAATTAAATCAAACGCCCATTAAAACTGATAACTACTACTGAAATATACCGCTGCATCTTGCAAATTATCGCCCCGTCCCTGTAAATTCACGAAGGGCAAAGCTGCATCCAGTCGTAATACCCATCCTTCAATCGGTTCGAGAATGAGTCCCACTCCCCCTGCTGCCAGGAAATTTTGGGAGGCTAAGGGGATAGGATTCTCGCTATCATTCCAAATCGTGCCCAGATCAACAAATGGGGCAATTTGCAACATTGGTTTATTTGTCTCTGGATCCCGTAGAGTAACTAAACGAGCTTCTAAGCTCAACTTGATGCCATTGTCCCCGGAGCGGACATTTTGACGAAAACCACGCAAAGACTGTCCACCGCCAATGGTGAATTGTTGGGAAGCGAGCAATGGATCTGCTGATAATTGTGTATCTAAAGAAGTGATTAGTAACGTATCCGATCCTAATAATTGCACCCGTTGAGCCTGTCCTGACCAACTAAAAAAGCTCGCATCTGGTGTGGTAAAAAATGTCGCATCGAATAAATCGACCCCAAGCTTAAATTGCGATCGCCATGACCATGCACCATTGTTATCACGATGGGTATAATCCTGTCCGAAACGAAATACACTCGTGGTGCTTACACCATTTTCATCGGGACCAATACCGAAGGGGGTAGCGAGATTTTCAAACAAAAAAGTTTGTCCTGTTTGGTGGGTAAAGCCTAAAGATAGGTCAAATTCTTCGTTTGATTTACGGATTAATGGCTGACGATAAACAATGTCATAAAGATTACTGGAACCATTAATATTCAGGGCAGCAAAATCCGGTTCGGTAATGCGATAGTTACTAAATGCATAACGGAGGGCGATCGTTCCCTGCATGGGGTTAATTGGAATGCTGTAATTCACATCGTAGAGATTGGATCCGCCCGTAGTACTACGATGGTAAGAGGCGGCGATCGCATCTCCAATCCCAGTCAAATTTCGATAAATTAAATCTGTACCAAAACGTTCAGAGCCAACAGAAACAGGCGAATAATTATCAGCACTAACAGAACCACTAAATTGTTTTGCTTCTGTCACTTCAACAATCAATAAACTTTTCCCGGCAGCGTTACCCGGTCGGAGTCGAGAATTAACATCGCTGAAAATCGGATCAGCTTGGAGTAGACGTAATCGGTCTTCCATCCTATTGGCATTAAAAGGTTGAGTGATGCCCAATGCCAACCGCGATCGCACATAATCTGGCTTGGTTTTAACTATGCCTGTAATTTCAATACCCTCGAGTTCCCCTTCGATCGCCTGAATTTGGGCAACGCCTGCAACGATATTTTGAGGGTCAAACTCAGCAAAGGAAGTGATATAACCTTGACTGATATAGAGTTGGGTGATCGCTTCAGCGGCAGCAGTTATCTGTTCTGGGGTAACATTTTGGTCTTGGAGGGGTTGGAGAATTGGGGCTAAATCTTCGGCGGCAAGTACGGTATTTCCCAGCAATTCAACGCGATCAATGGGGAGGGTTTGGGCAATCGCCGTTGTTGTGAGGTTTAAGTCTGTTCCTGGGGCGAGCGGGTTTGCTGTACTCGGCGAGGCGATGAAAACATATCCTAAACTAATGGCAAATCCCCATAAGATAGGGCAAAAAATGTTTTTATTGAAACGATTCATGTGACTTGTGAAGTGTTATTTCATGACAATATTGGATTTTTCTCAATGCCAACCCCTGAAAAATTTAGTCTAAATTTATTGCCTATACACAACTTGTAAGTCACTTACAACTAACTCATAAGCATTTTATCAGTAAGTTATCAGCAAAGAAAAAGTAAATGACAAACTCTAAAATCTAAGTTCCACAAACTGTGGTGCTTTACGAACTTTGATCTGAATACTAGTGATTTGATCACTGGTATTTTTAGTGACAAAATCAACATTCACAAGTTGAACATATTCACTGCCAATAAAGCGATCTACCGCATCATGAATAGCAATTTCAACAATATCTTGATTAACAGATTCACTGAGTAGATGGATATCGTTATCTTGCCAAAGTTCCTGGAACGAGACGGCTAATTCTCCACCATTATCATTCATTAATTCAACAATTTTTAATAGCAATCGAGAAAACTGATCATTATTAATTTCATGGTTGAGCAGAAAAGCAACTGTTTCCGGTTGGGAGCTATTGGCTAATTTTTCCTCAAAAAATGATTGAATAAGTTGATTTTTGTATTGACGTAATAGCTCAGGATCATTTATTACAGGCTTATTCGTCTCAGGAGGATTAATCACAGGAGGTTCAATTACAGGAGGATTAATCACAGGCTTATTCGTCTCAGGAGGATTAATCACAGGAGGTTCAATTACAGGAGGATTAATCACAGGAGGTTCAACTTCAGGAGGATTAATCAAGGGAATATTGGTCAGGTTGAAGTTGGCGGCGGTGGCTGTGCCGGATGTGGCAGTGTTGGTGTAGTTCCCGGCGATCGTATTCGCGGTAATTGAAACTTGTGCTAAACCATTGGCATCGGTGGTGGTGGTGGTAGTGGTGGTGGTAGTGGATGCGCCGCTGTTGGGAGAAGTGAAGGTGACGGTGCTATTGGGGACGACGTTACCAAATTGGTCTTGGACTAAGACTTGGAGTTGGTTGCCAAAGGCGGTGTTGACGACGGTGCTTTGGTTGTTGCCTCCGGTTGCGGTGATTAATGCGGGGTTATCGGGGTTATTGGTCAGGTTGAAGTTGGCGGCAGTGGCTGTGCCAGATGTGGCGGTGTTGGTGTAGTTCCCGGCGGTTGTATTGGCTGTCACGGAAACCGTTGCTACCCCATTAGCATCCGTTGTCGCTATCGTGGTTACTGCTAAGGTGGATGCGCCGCTATTGGGGGAGGTAAAGGTAACGGTGCTATTGGGGACGACATTACCGAATTGGTCTTTAACTAATACTTGTAGTTGATTAGCAAAGGCGGTATTCACGACGGTACTTTGGTTATTGCCTCCTGTTGCGGTAATTAGCGCTGGTACATCGGGGGTATTGGTCAGGCTAAAGTTTGCCCCAGTGTTAGCTCCTGTAGCGGATGCAGAGACGTTGTATGTTCCTGTAACGGTATTTGCCTTAATCGGTGCAGTGGCGATCGAGTTATTCGTTGTCACGGTCGTACCGTTTGTGAAAATACCAGTTGCCACACTCGCTGCGGTGGTCGTGGCGAAATTGACAGGGATACCATTCCCCGCAAGATTGCCGCGTGTATCCCTAACGGTCACTTGTAAAGGTGTTGTAAAAGCTTGATCTACTGTTGTGCTTTGGGATACTCCTGCGGTAGCTGTGAGGGTAATACCGGGGGTTGCGGAAAATTCTGATGTGCCGGAAATGGCGTTGGTGGCAGTGGCAGTCACGACTTGTCCAGCAGGAATGATGGTGATGGTACTGCTAAAGGTGGCAACACCATTGGCATCGGTGGTGACGTTGGTTGTGCCGAGGAATGTTTTTCCTTGATCGCTGGTGTCGTTGGCGAAAAATTCTAGACGATAGGTTGTATTTGGGGTGCTGTTGAGGATGCCGCTGATGTTTGTGCCGCTGGCGGTGATTAATAAAGGATAGTTTTGTCCATTATTGGGAAGGGTGCGGGAATTTACATCGTTAGGGGTGATGCCGTCGTTGTTGAGGTCGATGCCAATGCCTGTGTTACTAAAAATGCTGTTGCCGAGGATTTGGTTGCCTGTGGCGGTGTTGCCTGAGATGACTATTCCTTGGGCGTTAAAGGCGATCGCATTTCTCGCACTTACAGCCGTTCCACCAATCATGTTATTAGCTGAGTCGATGCGGATCCCTGCGGCAGTACTACCTTTGGCTGTGGTTCCGGTGATGTCTGTGCCGATGAAGTTTCCGGCGATCGCATTACCATCACTACCAGATTGGATCCAAACGCCGAAACCATTGAAGTTGTTGATCGCTAAACCTTTGAGGATGCTACCGCCAGAGCCACTCGCCAAGACTAAACCATTCGCTGTCCCTGCATTGGTTCCTGTTAACTCGATCGCCAATTTTGCATTATTCCCCATTGATAGGGTGTTGGGACTTGCGCCAGCTTGGCTATAGCCATCAATAATGACGGGTTTCGTAATGGTCGGTAGTGCAGATGTTGGGGCGATCGACCAATAGGCTCCTGTATAACCAGTATCGGTTGTCGGAATTTGAAATAAAATTGTGCCTTGATTTGCGGTGGTGGAATATGTGTTGGTGAAATTAATTGCCGTTCGTAAACTCCCTATTTCGCTATTATCAATAGTGCGCGTCACAATGTAGGAAGGGGAAACTTCATAGGCTCCAATATCAACATTTGCACCATTGCCTGTCCCAAAGGGAGGACGCGCGGCACCACGCTGATCAATGGCAGGTGCACCTGTATTATTGCCTGCATTAATAGCAGGACTTCCTGTCAATAATGCATGGGTTTGGGTGGAACCACCATTGTTCGCTAATGCACCTAATAAAGGATTCACTGGCGCGGCGATCGTACCCACGATACCGTTGGTAAAACCTGTACTCCCATCGCTTTTACCAATCAGGTTATTACCTTGATCAGCAAACGTACCGGAAACATCTGGAGAGGCAACACTGTTGTTGTTCGCAACAATTGTGTTCCCAATGTTCACTGTCCCTGTATTGGAGATCCCCCCAGCACTAGTGGTACTCGTATTATTGGCGATCGTCACATTACGAAGAGTCGTTGTCCCTACTACGTTCCGAATGCCTCCTCCAGTAGAGGCAGCGATATTTCCAGAAATGGTGCTATTGGTTATGCTTAGTGTTGCGTTAGTCTCGTTTTGAATGCCTCCTCCAGTAGAGGCAGCAGTGTTTCCAGAAATGGTGCTATTGGTTATGTTCAGTGTGGCACTAGACTCGTTTTGAATACCTCCGCCGGTCAAATTCGATGTAGTGTTGTTAGATATTGTACTATTGGTTATATTAAGGACAC
>JBIKYI010000081.1:0-8584 GCA_044355355.1 Limnothrix sp.
GCCGATTCAAACAAGGGATCGAGTAATTGCTTGGCTTTGGCTGGGTTGTTCGTTTGCATATATGCCGCCGCAATTCGCGTGACAGTGACATAGGGATCGTAATCCTGAGGCGTAAGGTACTTTAATACCTCCAGCGCTTTGGTCGGTTGGTTAATTTGCACATAGAGATCAACGATGCGGGACAGCAACTGAGTGCGGGTATAGACATCGGTTAGCTGGTTGATCGTTTGCGCCAATCCCTCATCCAAGGCAAATGTCGCTACTGTCGGTTGATCGAGGGAAATCCACCCTTCTGCCAGACGAATATAAGCCGCAACTAAATCTGGCGGCACATCACGAATGCCTTTGACTGCCTCAGATGCAAGCCGTAATGTTTCCTGTCCTTTGCTAGACTGCCCCAGCTTGCCATAGGCGATCGCCGCCTCCGTTAAGACATAGGTTTTGCCCAAACTGTAGCCGCTGGGTAAAGGTTTCGCTAAGGTCACAATTTGATCAAGCACAGTCACAAGCTGGGGCTGATCCTGCGGTGTCAGGGGTTGTGCCTGCGATTGAATTTGAGCGGTAATTGTCTTGATCGCCAAATCTAATGCTTGGGTCGTGAAACTGGTGTCCCCTAGCCGCTCGGAATTTTCCAACTCCGTCATGATGGCAGGGAGCGCATCCGGTAGATACATGCCGCCCCAACGTCGGGTACTTTCATTCGTTAGCTCCACACGACAAGCTTTGGAAATAGTAACCTTAGATTCTGTCGCCGTAGTCTCTTGCGCATACATCGGCACAGAGGAAACCAAAGGGGAAACCAGTTGAGAAGCCATAATCAAGACGAGTGATCGCCTCACCATCATGAGCGGATGTTGTCTATTCATATGCACTTAAGACCCAAATTTAAAGACCCGAAATTAGAGCGACACAGGATGAGGCAAATTTTGATTAATCGCAATGAATTAATAATAATTAATCGCGCTAATTAATCATGGCTATTGAAGTAGTTTGAACGAATTTAAACGAACTTTGAGGGGTTGAAATTAAGGGGTTGCAGATGATTTTTTTTCAAGAATTTGCCCACTGAGATTAACGGTATAAATCTGTGATTCCTGAAAATTTGTGACCGTGACAGTCCAGCCACTCAGACTCTTGAGCGGGAAACAGGGTTCATCTGGGGCAGCCGTGGGACTACGGAAACACTCGAAAGTGGGTTCAACTTGGCTAATGCTGAGGTTAGCGATAGGTTGTCCTAGGTCTGTTTGGGCGGCGTTGAAGATGATGCGGGCAATTTCCGTGGGGAGTTCATCGGTGCGGGTCGGCAGTCCGGCGATCGCCTCGGTGCGAAGATTCATGGCATCTTCACTAATGCGATAAATTTGCTGATCTGAACCCTTGCCTGCCACCGTCACCCGATAGCCCGGAATCATCTGTTGAATGCAGGATTCTGCCAAATTCCCTAATCCTAAACAGCCATCCGAAAAAGTTTGGGATTCGACTTTTGTGATCAACACAACGGAGGGGGAAATTTGCAGGTGTTGACTGGCGACACGCTTAATTTCTTCGCTCACTTGGGTCGGTAAGCGGCGTTCAACCGTTGGATTGCTCCGAGCAATTAACTGGAGATCTTCGGCGGTTTCACCTCGCATCACCCAACGTTGACGGCGATGGGGAATGGTAATTTGCCAACCCTGACGAGCGACGGGATCACAGGCATAGGGAGCCGAAATATTTTCACAACCGCTTGCCCAAGTCACTTTTTCGGAGGCAATACGATTCGCTCGGGGTTGTCGTTGGGCGGTATAGCCCCATTCCTTGGCGAGGTCAATGGCTGCGGTGATCATTTCCGGTGGCGGCACTTCTTGGGCGGGTTTCCCCTGAGCCTGGAGGTTTTGCCCATTTTTTTGCATCAATGCGCTAAAATTCCCGTCTTCCGTGGCGAAATAAACAAGGTTTTGATTCTTCGCGGCGATCGCAATTTTCCAGTGGGGCGCAGGATTGTACATCCAGATATCGCCCCGACCGATACGCTCGACCTTAACGACTTCTGCGGTGTTATCGAGTTGCTCCTTGGCGATCGCCTCCTGAAGCACTTGTTGGGCGATCGTTTTTGCTTGTGGCGTGGCTAAAATTTGCGCATGGGTAACGGTAGACTGTAGAGGAATAAACGAACTAGAGAGAAGTAAGCAGCCAAAAAGAGTCGATTTTACGAGGGTTTGGCGAAAAAAATGTTGCGGCATTGGTCGAGAAATCTTGTTGAATCTTACAGTTTCAGGTTAGCGAATAAATCCTGAGGCTCAAGCTTGAGTTACCGATTTAGAAACAAAGTGAAGATTGCAGGGGTGACAATAGGTGGCGATCGCTTTGAATCTATTAACTGCTAATTTCTACTAAGGTTTCACCAGTGGCTAAAAGTTCTATCGCTCTGGGTAATGTCCTGCGAAGAATCTCACGCAACTGCACATTAGAAGTGTTGCCACAAGTCAGCCAAATAATTTGTGGGGGTGAACCAAGTCGCTCAACCAAATCTACAAAATCGCTGTCTTTAGTCATCACAATTGCTTCTTGAGCTTTTGCTGCCTCAAAAATTTCAAGATCTTCAGCGTCTCTTAAGTCGAGATCACGCAAAGCCACTGCTTCTATCCCAAACTCACTGCTAATCCAAGTTGCGATCGCCGGAGATAAATGTGCATCTATCCAGATCATCATGCAACTAAAACTGGATGATTAAGTTTCCGTGAAGCATATAGAAGTGATGCTTTTAGATCATCAGCTTCAAGATCCGGCATTTCTTCCAGAATTTCGTCGGCACTTAAACCCGCCACAAATAAATCCAATACATCTGATACCCGAATTCTCATGCCTCGGACGCAGGGGCGACCACCACACTGTTTTGGATTAATCGTGATTCTTTCAAGTAAGGTTGACATGTCACAAATTTCAATAGCTAGCTATACTCTTATTAATTATGGGTGATTTTAGTCGTATGTAAACCTGTTTTAGTTAAGCGCATTGGGGCGATCGCCACCGTTTCAAAGCTACCAACTTAACACCAAAATATTATCCACTCCAATGATTTGTTATACGGCGATCGCTTCTCTTTATCTGCATTTTTGCAAAAAATCTCCTAGAATAAAATACAAAATCAAGCATTTTTGCTGACTTAATTTTGACTAGAAAGGGACAAACTTAACGGCAAAGTTGAGCCACCGCAGATAAACCTTGACCTTTACTGATCGCTATTTAGTAACCGGCTCCAACGAAGTGTTAGGCATTGCCATCAATCCCTATCTCTCGTTCAATAATTTTCTTAACAAACTCAGGGATTTCTTTTCCTAGACCGAGCGCCTTTTGCTTCAGTATTTCATAGATTTCAACGTCATCTCCTTCCCACAAAAGATCTACTCTTCTAACTTGACGCATGGCAATATGTACATAATTCTCTGGATATGCCCAGTAGCATGACAAGCAAATAGACTTATCTTTAGCGCTACTCCAGTTTTCGCAATGCTCGCATGACCAAGACTTTGCTCTGTTTGCAGAGCCGCAAAGCAACATAAAGTTTTCTGGCTCTAAATCTGGTTCACCATCAACTTCAAAAGGGACACGATGATCGATTTGTAATTCGCGCTCGTTCACTTCCTCTAAATAAATAAAGCATTTACAACCATATTGCCGAATCAGTTCATCTTTAATCTGTTTTGATAAACCTGTTCTACCAGATAATCTAGAAAATCTAGCTTTGCTGACATCGCCAAATCTATAAGCAGCTATTTTTCTTCCGTCACTTCCGGTAACTCGAAAAGTTTCTAGTGGAATACCGTTCTCTCGAACATCCCTAGCAGCCCTTGGAGGATGGTTATAGCCATACGTTTCCTTTAAGTCTTCAGTAGTAATAAAACCATATTGTAAAATATGATCAATAACTGCTTTTGGTCTTTTCGCGGTTACTGACTGACAAAGTTGCACGAAGTCATCGGGTAGTTGTTGAGAAGTGTCCATGCTTTTCTAGGAGAGTCAGTTGCTTTGGTGCTTTGCTAATATAGCTTGTGAGATCTAAAAATTGCCGGCTTATTAAATCTGGCGACAAGTATAAAGATTCTACAGTTGTTTCCTCTCTACCTAGTAATGTTGACTGTGAAGATCGCCCAACTTCAATTTCAATTCTTTTGAGTCCTAAGCTTTCGGGTAATACACTGCCGAAAGTTTTATTTCCTAACCTGCCATCATAACTAATTGCAAAGGCTATTCCTCTTTGATTTAGATACTCAATGGCTAAAACGAAATCTTCAAAGTCAATTCCAGAGAAATATCTTGAATCTTTATTTCCACATACACCTTGATAAGGGGGATCCATATAAACGAAATCATTCTTTTGGACTTGGGTTAGTACCTGCCTATAATCTAAGCATGTGCAATAGCATTTACCCTTCAGAAGGTTGGACACCCCTTCTATATTTTTTCTCATAGTTATGGGCTTCGTACCTTTTCGTCTTTTGTCAGGACTTTGATTAAATAAGCCTTCAGAATTATAACGAACGGCTCCTTTCACACACCTTGCAAGTAAATATAGAAATAGCTTTGGATCGTTTGTTTTATTGAATTTTTTTCTGATTTCAAAATAATGACTGATCGAATCAGAATGTTGTTTACTCCATATATCTGCATATGCATCTGCTATATCATCTGGATTCTCTATAATCAGATTGAACAATTCAATAAGTGGCTTATTTAAATCATTTAACCAAAAAGTTTGAGCACTTTTTTCGGCAGCAGCAGCGATACTAATTGCTGCAGTTCCAGAAAAAGGCTCTACCAACCTCTCTATTTGGTTAGGTAGAAACCTAAGAATATGTGCTGCAAGGTTTCGCTTACTACCCTGATATTGAAATGGATGAGGTAGATTAGCCATCATGATATAAAGAACAAATGTGCTTACAGGATTTTATCACGAGATTTAGAATATATTGCTCAACCTACATTTTAATGAGTGAATCAAAATATGATGTGGCTAACTATGCGTTATGCGGATGGTTTCCAAATAACGTTCTTTTTGTTACTTTTATCCAGATTTTTAGGGCAATATCTTCTCACTGTAAGCTTTTAATTATGATACCGATCGCCACTATTCGATAGCAGAGATAGGAGGATGTTGAAACGCACAGAGGACTTGATCAATCTGTTGGGCGATCGCCAGAACCATCGACTCACTCCCACCTTGCACAAAAATCTCTGTGATAGACTTTTCACAGCGTTTTGAGGGTAATCCCATGGCGGTTGGCATCTGGATTTTGGGGGATCAGCTCTGGGCAGGGCAAGCGGCGTTACAGCAACGACAAGATCAGCAAGCTCACACCTCTGTGTTATTGATTGAGTCGGCGGATTATGTTCAGCAGCGCCCCTATCACTACCAAAAATTAGTCTTAGTTTGGTCGGCAATGCGTCATTTTGCGGCGGAGTTACGCAGTGCGGGTTGGGATGTCCATTATGCGATCGCCACCGATTTCCACAGTACCTTAACCGATTGGATTCAGTCCCAGGGAATCACGGAATTGCAGATTATGCAGCCCGCCGATCGCCCTTTCGAGAGATTAATCCAGAATTTAGAATTAGATTGCCAAATAACCTTTGTTCAAAATAATCATTTTTTGTGGAGTCGCGCCGACTTTCAGACTTGGGCAACGGGACGTAAACGGTTGATTTTAGAAGATTTTTATCGGGCAGGTCGTAAACGTTTTAATGTGCTCATGGAGGGCAACAAACCTGTGGGCGATCGCTGGAATTTTGACAAAGAAAATCGTCAACCCCCCAAGAAAAATATTCAGCCGCCCCAGCCCGTTTGGTTCACCCCGGACGCAACCACCCAAGCCGTCATCCAACGCATTAAAGACTTAGGTATTCAAAGCTATGGACAACTAGAACCCTTCCGCTGGGCAGTAACTCGGACTCAAGCCCTTGAAATATTGCAACATTTTTTAACCTTTGGCTTAGAAAAATTTGGCACATTCCAAGATGCCATGGTTACGGGTGAAGAAACCCTCTGGCATTCCCTCATTTCCCCCTATTTAAATCTGGGTTTACTACATCCCTGGGAAGTGATCAAAGCCGTTGAAAATCTTTACAAGTCCCCCAATATTCCCCTCAATAATATCGAAGGTTTTATCCGTCAAATTCTCGGTTGGCGTGAATATCTCCATGGCATTTATCACTATGTCGGCGCGGATTATGGCGATCGCAACTATTTCGACCACCATCAGCCCCTGCCGGACTTTTATTGGGATAGCACCAAAACCGATTTAAATTGCCTTAAACAAACGTTACAACAGGTCGAAAAAACAGGTTATGCCCACCATATTCAACGGTTAATGGTATTAAGTAACTTTGCGCTCATTAGCGGCATTAATCCCCAAGACCTTGAACAATGGTTCCATGCTGCCTTTATCGATGGCTATGACTGGGTGATGCAAACCAATGTGATCGGGATGGGACAATTTGCCGATGGGGGAATATTAGCAAGCAAACCCTATGCCGCCTCTGCTAACTACATTCACAAAATGAGTAACTATTGCTCTGAATGCCGCTACAATAGGGGCGATCGCTATGGAGATCTGGCTTGTCCATTTAACACTTTTTATTGGGATTTTCTTGATCGCCATCAAGAGAAACTACGGCAACAAGGTCGTATGCAACTCATTTTAAAAAGCCTTGATCGCCTGGATCAAGATGAATTAGCAAAAATTCGTCAACGAGCCAAACAATGGTATCAACAATTTGGCAATCATCACTCACCATAATCTCCAATTTGGGTATATTCATCTACACCAATTCCCTAGGATTTAAAGACATTAGATTCAGACAGTAAAGCTGTCATTTGTTTGTCTATGAAAGATGTTTTCCCACCAACCAATGTAATGGAATCCAGGATAACGGCGGAACCTAAGATGAATGACGTTTCTGAACCCCAGAAACGATTAGCGCTGATCGAACAATTGTTAGCCATTGGGACAGCCTTATCTAGTGCTGAGGATTTAGCGGAATTATTAAATTTGATTTTGGTGAAGTGCCGCGAGATTACCTATAGTGATGGCGGTAGTGTTTATCTGTTGGATCAATCGGATGAGGACAATCCCCACTTAATTTTTAAGGTAGCCCAGAATCAATCTTTACCCAATTTGCCGTTTAAGGAATTTAAAATTCCCCTCAATCCGAAAAGTTTGGCAGGCTATGTGGCAATCACTGGGGAAACGCTGAGTATTAAGGATGCCTATGTGTTGCCTCCGGAAGCGCCCTACCATTTTGACCGTGCCTTTGATCAACAGTTCAATTATCGGACTTGTTCTGTGTTGGTGTTGCCGATGCAGGATCAAAAGTCGAATGTGATCGGAGTGTTGCAACTGATTAACCGTAAGGCGGATCCGGATATTGTCATTACTCCGGCGAATGCGGTGGCGGAAACCCAAGCTTATTCGGTGTGGGAGGAAACGATTTTGCGATCGCTCGCGTCCCAGGCTGCCATTTCCATTGAACGTAATCTTTTACAGAATGACATTGAGAATTTGTTTGAGGGGTTTGTGAAGGCTTCGGTCAAGGCGATTGAATCACGGGATCCCACCACTTCGGGTCATTCGGAACGGGTGGCATTGCTGACGGTTGGTTTGGCGGAGGAGGTTTCGGGGGTTTCCCATGGGAAATTACGGGATGCGTTTTTTGGCGATCGCCAACTCCAGGAAATCCGCTATGCTGCCCTCCTGCACGACTTTGGCAAAATTAGTGTCCCGGAGGAAATTCTCAACAAACGCCAGAAACTTTACCCCGGCAACCTCGAAGTGATTCGCCAGCGCTTCGCTGTCGCCAAACGCACCCTGCAATGGGAATGCGCCCAACAGAAATTTCAATACCTCATCGAACATCCCCACACCCACAAGGATCCAAAGGATAATTCAGGCTGTTCCTATTGCCAACAAATCCGCAAGTTTGACCAAGATGTGAGTGAAACCCTCGATCAGTTAGACGAATATCTCGCCTTGATTGAACAATTTAATTGCCCTGAAGCCATTGAAACAAAACGTTTTGAGATTCTGTCGGAGCAGGTTTTCTATGAATTTACCAAGCTTGCCCAATATCGTTACCGGGATGTCGATGGTCAGCTCAAATCCATTGTCAGTGAAGCGGATTTAGAACAACTGCTCCTGCCTCGCGGTAATCTCAACCAACAGGAACGGTTGGCGATCGAGTCCCATGTCAGCGAAACTTACCACTTCCTCAAGGAAATCCCCTGGACGAGAGAGTTAAAAAATGTGCCAGTGATTGCCTATGGTCACCATGAAAAATTAGATGGTAGTGGCTATCCCAGGGGCATTCAGGGAGACGAGATTCCGCTCCAAACCCAGATGATGACGATCGCCGATATTTATGATGCCCTCACCGCCGCCGATCGCCCCTACAAAAAACCCTTACCCGTGAACATTGTCATCAAAATCCTGCGGGAAGAAGTGGATAAAGCCCACCTCAACGATGACCTCGTGGAATTATTTGTCCAACGTAATGTGTTTCGTGTTCTGGGACATTCCGTCTAAACTGAATAGCTCATCCCGATATCTCA
>JBIKYI010000566.1:0-2614 GCA_044355355.1 Limnothrix sp.
GGCGCAAGGGGATGCCAAATACCCATATCCGGGTAAACCACAGGCTCCTCGTATTTATCCTTAGTCCCTTCATTTAACTTGCCTTCGAGGATGTACTTATCCGTCATCATCAACAGGAAATTTTCGAGGTTATCAGGGGAGCCACCCAGCCAATACTGGAAGGACAACATAAAGTTGCGGGCATCCTGAGCCTTTTCCACGGGCAAATATTTAAGCACCTTCGGCAAAGTACGGAGGAGTTTCAGCATCGCATCCTGGAAAGACGAGCCAGATTTCTCCTTACGCTTCTTCATAAACTCGCCGATCGCACTCTTAGACTGACCCAACTGTGCCATGGAGAAAGTGCCCATCTTATTCAGACGCATCACCTCTGGCATGGAGGGAAAGACGATCGCCGCGTTGAGATTATCGCGATGGGGCTTGACTGCCTCGACAACCTTCTGGGCGAGATCTTCAATAAAGATCAGAGAAGCAATGAAAAGATTTGCCTCAGCGACATCCCGCTTAAACTCCTCGTAGTTATTGGGGTCACGCAGTTCCTCGATCAAATAACCACTGATCTCGACGGCAATTTTGGGGTGGTTGGCATTAATCGCCCGCACCGCAGCAGACAGGGAACTTTGATACTGGGACTCTAATACGACGTAGACCACCTTCACTAACGTACGGTTATTAAGATCATCGGGTTTAATGTGACGAATGGCGGACTTGACGTTAGTGAACATAAATGGCGATTCTCCTTTACTTGGACAAGTAGATGGATCTGTTGAGATTTTAAAGTTTTTTGTCAATAAATCATCCTAATTTTACAGGGCTAGGATGCTTCCCTTAGTCGCTGAAGTAAGTGATTTGCACTCTTTTGCACTTTATGTGTTTTAGCAAAAAATACCTACCAGCCTTGGAAACAGAGACAATTCTGACACAATTTGATAAATCAAACTTAATTTTCCGTTATATTCCTTGACAATCTTGTCGGATAGTCTTTTTTATGCGTTGGCAAAGCCTTAGCAGGGGTTAGTTGCCCTGTTGTATTATTGTGTCATGTACAGTTCTAGGTGCAGTGTGACGCGAATTCTAGGTGAAAGGTGGGGGAGTCCAAGGAAGTCCTCATCACCGGAATGTAATGATGGCATCCCCAGTAAAAGTGAGTAAGCACCAATATATGAATGAACCAACGCAGCAGGAAAATCTCACACAAATACGCAATACTTTTAACATGGCGGCTGATTATTTTGACGATCCAGCATTGCCTTTCTGGAATTATTTTGGTCAAAAAACAGTCAATTATCTCAATCTTCAGCCAGGAAATTCTGTGTTGGATGTCTGCTGTGGTAGTGGTGCGGCGACGATTCCGGCGGCTTTAGTGGTGGGTTCCACAGGTAAAGTGATTGGGGTTGATCTTGCGGATGCATTGTTGGAATTAGCACGCAATAAGGTCAGTCAAAATAATCTGGAAAACGTCGAATTACGCTGTGCTGATTTCAGAGAATTGGGGTTGCCGGATGCGAGTTTTGATGCAGTTATTTGTGTGTTTGGGATCTTTTTTGTTGCGGATATGGAGGCAGCAATTCGGGAGTTATGGCGGATGGTTCGTCCGGGGGGCAAGTTGATCCTGCTGTCCTGGGGCGATCGCGTGTTTGAGCCTGCCAATACTTTTTTTCGAGGTTCGGTCAGAATGGTTCGTCCGGATTTAGTCCAGGCGACTGTGCCTTGGGAACGGATTAAAACGCCCCAGTCTTTTCAGTCATTGTTGGCATCTGTGGGTATTACGAAGGTGGAAATCTTGAATGAAGCGACCACTCATCCATTAAGAACGCCTGAGGATTGGTGGACGATGTTAATGGGAGGGGGTTATCGAGGGGTGATTGAGCAGTTGAATCCGGTGATGAGGGAGCAGATTCAAGTTAAGAATATGACTTATCTCCATAGTGACAATATTCAAGCTTTGGATGTTGATGTGATGTGGGCGATCGCCAGTAAGGAAGCCTAGGAACTATTGCCAGGTCTACTCATTTCGCTTGTTTTAACTTCTTCTGAGGCGCTATCAATATTTGGCTGTTGCAATAGATGTTGCAAAATAATTTGGAATAGCGATGTCTTCAGCTTGGGAAAGTCATAATGAAGGGACTGGCACAGTATGCGTCGTAATAGGCTGTCTGTTTAGACAATCAGGAATGGTTTATGAAGTTAATGAGTTCTATGAATAGTAAAAACTTGGTTCTTTCTGTCACGCTGGCGATCGCCACGGTGGTGATGGCAACTTGCACAAAAGCCTTTGCCGAAGTTCACCTTGAGCAACAGGGCGCTTTCCCCAGTCAGAAGTCCCCCGCATCCCCTGGGAATCAGACATTGCCCCAAGCCCAACTGGTGAGCCAAGCTTTCAGCGAAGATCAGGAATTTGAAGCGTTTTTTAGTAGTCAATATACCTATTGCGATGCCGAAACCCTGGCTGAATATTGGGGGATGAATTTGGGCGAAGCGAAAATGCGCATGGGTCGCAAAATCCTTTGGGGGGATGCCGATGTGGGGATTTTGGAGCAGTACCTCGTGGATGCCCGTTTGGAGGCGCTGCGGTTTATGGATGCGAACCCGGATCAGGCGTTGTGCTATTACG
>JBIKYI010000567.1:0-2610 GCA_044355355.1 Limnothrix sp.
TAAGAAAAATAATAAATGCCTGACTCGATGCCCCTTCTTTCGTGTCTCGCTTGGTCATTTGGCGATCGCCTGCCCCGCAAAAAACGGAGGAACTAGATTTTTTTCTAAAGTCTGCCATACTGGTATCCGGTCAATTTTGAGCAGGAGAAGGATCACCATGGCAGGTAGCGAAGTCAAAGCCGATTATTGGATTAACGAATACATCACCCCGTGGGATATCTACAGCCACGGCATCACAAAAATCCTGGCGTATAAACAAACCCAATTCCAGGAAATGGCGATCGTTGAAAGCGGCGCTTACGGTAAAGCCCTCGTCCTCGACGGTAAATGGCAATCCTGTACAGGTGACGAATTTTTGTACCACGAACCCCTCGTGCACCCGGCGATGATCGCCCATGGCAACGCCAAGAAAGTGCTGATCCTCGGCGCTGGGGAAGGAGCAACGGTGCGGGAAGTTCTGCGCTGGAAATCCGTGGAGAAGGTCATGATGGTGGACATCGATGGCGAAGTGGTTGAGGCTTGCAAAGAGTTTTTACCGGAAATGCACCAGGGCGTTTTTGACGACCCTCGCCTAGATCTCCGCATTGAGGATGCGTTCAAAATTCTCGAAACCACTACGGAAAAATGGGACATTATCATTTCTGACCTTTCCGACCCCATCGAAGAAGGTCCCTCCTTTAAGCTGTTCACCAAAGAGTATTTCTCCCAGTTGAAGGATGTCCTCGCCCCCGGTGGTTTTGTGGTGGTGCAGTCTGGGCCTACAGCTCCGGCGGAAATTCGGCTCCATGCCCGTCTGATCAATACTTTAAGATCGGTCTATACCAACGTTTCTTCCTATTCCACACCCATCTCTAGTTATGGTTCCCCCTGGGGTTTTTCGATCTGCACGGATAGTGAATTGAATACTCGCCCCGATCCCGATGCTGTGGATCAACTCCTTGCGGAAAAAACAACGGGTGGTTTTAAGGTCATCGATGGCACGACGTTACTCGGTTTGTTGCAGACGTTTAAACATGTCCGTGAGGCGATCGCCACCTACACCGATGTTTTTACTTTAGCTGAACCGCCCAAGTTTTTTGGCAAAGGCTCTCAACAAGAAAGCTAGAGTCACTAGACTTCATCGCAATTGCGTTTGAATAAAGTGCGTTTGAATAAAGACCGATAAAGGATTAGCCCGATATACGCTAATCCTTTTTTATTGCCCTGATCTTGGTCTTGTTTTGACTCAATGATGTGTAACAAGGTCAAATGGTGAAGCTAGTAGTCTTCGGCTTACCAAAACTACCGCCGACCCTTATCAAGAATAATTCTGAATAAAGCTATCATTAATCTGGTAAGCCCATGACCTGTTCCAACATGAAATACAGAAAATCGATAAATAACATGACTGCTTCTCCTCCGTTGCTGGGATAAGTTGGTGTGATCAATCCTTGGGATGAATTCAAGCAAAAGCCTCTTTTTCTAAAGCTTGTAGCACTTCATCAATCTGATTCAGACCATGCCTCGGTAGTGACTGTTCATCACAGGCGGTTGTTGTTAGCTCTGAGATGGCGAGGAGAGTAGTAATACTGTCTGTGCCACAGGAACGAATAATATACATCTTGTTTAGAATAATTCTCAATAAATTATGATCTGAATTCTACAGGTCGGATTGGTTTAACGTCAATACTTATTGAGAATAATTACCAAGAATGGTCTGTGTTCAAGACCCTGGGCGATCAGGTAGGGCAAGACTGACGTTGCGATCGCCACATCAGCCAAGCCAGCAGCGACAGCAACAGGATGCCGCATAAGCCCCCCAAGGGATTGCCATCCACCCCGGTAATCCAAGGGGAGATGTCGTCACGGTATTCAATCAAGCCGCCCACATTAAAAATGTAATAACCCCACACCAAACCGCCATGCAAACCGATGGGCTTACCTAAATTGCCGCGCTGCGATCGCTTTGCCCAGACTAGTGTTGCGCCTAATAAAATCAACCCCGGCAATACTGGCAAAGTCCGAATCATTTCCCCTAATGGTTTCAAAAAATGCGAGCTCCCAAAGACTCCAGCACAACCCCACAGCACGATATTGGGTGCATAATCCCGTTCGAGTTCGTCATAAATCCAGCCCCGAAATACCAATTCTTCCGCGAAAGCAACACCTAGTCCCGTTAACGATCCTTCCAGTACAAAACGAATGAGCGCAGTGGTCGGCGGCAAAATATGAATCAAACCGAGCAGATCTTCAAAGATTAATAGTCCCCAAACAAAGCTAAAACCGAAGGCTAAACCCTTAATCAGACCTATGCCATTTGCCCTTGTCCAAACCAAGCCATAACGCCGAAAAGGTTGGGTTTCACCATGGACTTTTTTCACCCAAAACGGGAGATAAAACAAAAATTCGATAAAGACCAAACTCATGGTCAGAATAGTTGTGAGGTTCTCGTCTGCTCGAAAAATGAGATAGATCGGGATGGCAAAGGGAAGCCAAATCAGGACGAGGGTCACAAAAAAAAGCCCCAGTCGTAGGGGCGCTGGGGAGGTTCTAAATAGTTGCCAAAGTCGTTGCACAGGAATTTTCCAGAGTCGTTAATTTCAACTGTATATGATGACGGGATTTGACGTT
>JBIKYI010000568.1:0-2609 GCA_044355355.1 Limnothrix sp.
GCACTCCGAGTGAAGTATTCTTGCTGTCATCATCAGAACCTGTTGCACTTCAGATTTGAATTGGCGTGTTAAATAAAAAGTCATGAAAAAATTTAGGAAATAGTATAGTCATTCCAAATAAAAATTAGACACTCACTGCCTCCCTTTCTAAGGGAGGTGCCGGAGGCGGAGGGATCAGAAATTCTCAAACTTAAACGAAACGACTATAACTTAAATATCGGGTAATCCTAAAAGTCTAGGGATAAAGAGGCAGGGCGAGAGAAAAGCATTAAGAAGTCATCCCAATTTTTCCAGTTATTAGCCTATTAAAATCGCCTAAAAATCACAACTCACAATACTGGCGATCGCCTTTAGGAAAAGGTTACTTTTTCAGCGGAAGTTGAGAACATGACACACAGATTTGGCGATCGCCAATGCTTCGTCCGTGGGAATCACGCGAACAGGAACCCGACTAGTTTTCAGAGAAATTACGTCTGCATTCGCCATATTTTGCCCTTCGTTAAGTTCGATTCCCAGAAAGCCTAAACCCAAACAAATCCGACTGCGGACTATGGGGGAATTTTCACCAATACCCCCCGCAAATACCAACGTGTCTACGCCCCCCAATGCTGCGGCAAACGCACCGATCCATTTTTTCACTTGGTAACAAAACAGGGCGATCGCCTCAGCAGCCCGCACATCTTCTCGTTCACGATCAAGCAAGTCCCGCATATCGGCACTGGTTTCGGATATACCCAGTAACCCAGACTGGAAATGAACCATCTCATTAAATTGCTTCACGGTCATTTGTTCGGTACTCGCCAGATATCCTAGCAGCCCCGGATCGAGATCGCCGGAACGGGTACTCATCAGCACTCCGGCGGTTGGAGTAAAGCCCATGCTGGTATCCACAGATTTACCGTGATGCACTGCTGCCAAACTCGCGCCATTGCCAAGGTGAGCGAGAATCACCCGACCCTGTGCTGCTGCTGCGCCGTCCAAGCGGGATAATTCTGCCATCAGGAACGAGTAGGACAATCCATGAAACCCATACCGTCGCACACCCTGGGCTTCGTAACGGCGGGGGATGGGCAAAATTTGGGCAACGCGGGGCAGGTCATGGTGAAATGCGGTATCGAAACAGGCGATTTGGGGCAGCTCTGGAAAGCGGTGCTGAAACATCTCGATGAGATAGATTTCCTCTGGCAGATGTTCTGGATCAAAAGGGCTGATCCGGTGCAATTCCTCAAGCATTTTTGGGGTGACACGTTCAGGCTGGCTATAGGTTGAACCGCCATGGACAACGCGATGACCCACTGCGGCTAAAACATCCCGCCTACAATGTTCCTCCAGCCAATCCATGAAAATATCAACTGCGACCTTGTAATCCGATGAGGCGATCGCCCGCGAAATGTTGTCTGCCAGATTTAAACCTTTGACCTGCAATGTTGCATCTGGGAAACCAATGCGATCAATCCCACCCGCGAGAATCCGTTGGAGAGAGTTGCCGGATTCAAACAGCGCAAACTTGATACTCGACGAGCCGCTATTAATTGTCAAAATACGAGGGTTTGCTAGTTTCATTTGGACTCCATTACGACTGTGGGCGATCGCCCGGACTCTTTGGTTACTGCGGAGATGTCACTTTCGTCATTGGTTCCTTGCTGGCGATCGCATCATGCTCTAAGGTTTCAGGTTGGGTGTGATCGAGGATGGCTTTGGCATTGTTTGTTTCATCAATGGAGCCGTGAACAATCAACACAAACTTGTCATTTTTGATCGCCGTTTCATATTGCAAGATGCTGTCCTCAGGAATCCCTAGGCTGAACAAACCCGCCCCAGAAGGCACCGACCTTACCCCAAGCTTTCATGCGATCGTCTGTTGATCTCCCGTCAACATTTTTAGCCCCACGCCCAATTTATCGACCTCCTAAATCATCAATTGAGAATCGCTACGGGGCGGATCGAATAGCGGTAACACGCCCAAAAATTGCCAGTTATTTTCATCATCAGTACGCGCTACACCAAGCGATCGAAAAACTCGATCCAATAAAGTATTTTCCATAAATATTTCCTTTTTTGTGATTATTTGGATTAAGCAGGTAAGGTATAGCGTTTTTCAATCGCCGATTTAATGCGATCGCGACTATCAGCAGGTGAGAGATCGGTCGTTTTTTCAATCTCGCTGACCTCACCCGCTAAGGTTTCATCCTTAATCGAATTTTGGAGCCAATTTGAGTAATCATGCAAATGTAGATGATGTAACCAAGTGCGATCATCCACGCCTGCGGCAAGTTGGATAAACATAATCAGGTTCTGGGCTTTGAGATTCAATTGATTATCTTCACCTCGAAAGAAGAAACAGCGATCGCTACCCAAATTACCTTCAGCATAGGTTCGCATATGTCGTTGTCTTTCTTGCAGAGGTGGGATTACCTGAAATTGAAATGGCTGTTCTGCATTTTGTAAGAACCATGCAACTCCTTCTCCAGCGACAATTTCTGAAGGCAGAGAGTCATTTGGTAGCTGATGTCCAATAGCTTTGCAAAAATCCATAATTGTTTGCGAGGGTGATTTAACGGCAATAATCGTATCAACTAAAGACAAAGCTGAAGTCGCCACATGTTCGG
>JBIKYI010000055.1:0-9771 GCA_044355355.1 Limnothrix sp.
GGTCATCCGGTAAAAGCATCTACTTCTTTATCCATTGCCCCATCGAAGACCATTCCCCCACAACCACCAAATACTTTCAAGAAAAACTCCAAAATACAGGCATCACAATCTCTCCACTGCCCTGGCAACAACTCCCCCCAGCCCCCCAACAACTCAGCCTGTTTTAGCCCATAGAAGCCAAATCCCAGCACAGACCACCAGAGACCAAAGACCAACAGATGTTAAAAACTGTTACGAAACAACAAGGAAAGGTGACGCAGTAACGCAAAATATTTGCGGATGGATGTAGGGCACATTCGGTGAAAGTCAGTTGCTTCTCAAACCATTAAGGAAGAGAAACAATCGCCAGACCCCAAAAACCCACAGAATTCTATTGCTGGTACTAATTTCAAGAAAAATCGAGAAAATTAGAGCAATCCAGCGCTTTTTGATAAAAAACCAGTTTAAAATTAAAATCTGGTCATTATTTACTTTATTTATTCTCATATCTACAGGAGGAATCCATAGATGAGTATCGTCACGAAATCCATCGTGAACGCCGACGCTGAAGCTCGTTACCTCAGCCCCGGTGAACTCGATCGCATTAAGTCCTTTGTTACTTCCGGTCAAAGCCGTCTCCGCATTGCTGAAGCCCTCACTGGTTCCCGTGAGCGCATCATCAAGTCCGCTGGCGATGCATTGTTCCAGAAGCGTCCTGATGTTGTTTCTCCCGGCGGCAACGCTTACGGCGAAGAAATGACTGCAACTTGTCTCCGTGACATGGACTACTACCTCCGCCTCATCACTTACGGTGTTGTTGCTGGTGATGTAACTCCCATCGAAGAGATTGGTCTTGTTGGCGTGCGTGAGATGTACAAGTCTCTCGGTACTCCCGTTGATGCTGTTGCTCAAGCTGTTCGTGAAATGAAAGCGGCTGCTACTGGCATGATGTCTGGCGAAGATGCAGCAGAAGCTGGTGCTTACTTCGACTACGTCATCGGAGCAATGGAATAATCATTTATTTAAATGATTGTTTCATCATGGTGTTTTACGCCGTGAAACTTCGTTAAGACCTAATTAAGATAAGGAAATATAACAATGCAAGACGCAATTACTTCTGTAATCAACTCTGCTGACGTTCAAGGTAAGTACCTTGATGCATCGGCAATGGACAAGCTCAAAGCTTATTTCACTACTGGTGCGCTTCGTGTTCGTGCTGCTAGTGCAATCAGCGCCAACGCTTCTGCGATCGTTAAAGAAGCTGTTGCTAAGTCCCTCTTATACTCCGACGTAACTCGTCCTGGTGGCAACATGTACACCACTCGTCGTTACGCTGCTTGTATTCGTGACCTCGACTACTACCTCCGCTATGCAACCTATGCAATGCTTGCTGGCGATCCTTCCATCCTCGATGAGCGTGTTCTCAACGGTTTGAAAGAAACTTACAACTCCCTCGGTGTACCCGTTGGTTCTACTGTTCAAGCTATCCAAGCAATGAAAGAAGTCACTGCTGGTCTTGTCGGTGCTGACGCTGGTCGCGAAATGGGCGTTTACTTCGACTACATCTGCTCTGGCTTAAGCTAATTCTTCGCATCTGTCAGATGCAAGTGGTGTAGTAACCAAAGAGAGTTCGGAGGCATGCGCACACTGTCTAGATCCCTGCAAGCTTTAATTCTTCTAAGATTTATAAGTTTTTGAGATCTAGTTAGGCGGACGCGCTTCCGAACTTTGTCATATTAGCTTCGATTGTAAAATTCTTTCTTTATAGGAAGAATGGGTTAAAAATCTAGGAGATCGTCAACCTATGCGGATGTTTAAAGTCACAGCTTGTGTTCCAAGCCAAAGCCGGATTCGGACTCAACGTGAGTTGCAAAATACTTATTTCACTAAGCTAGTTCCCTACGATAACTGGTTTCGTGAGCAGCAACGCATCATGAAAATGGGTGGCAAAATTGTCAAGGTACAACTTGCTACTGGTAAGCCTGGTACTAATGCTGGTCTTGCTTAAGATTGGTGTTCGTTTTTGTTTTGGCTTGGAGAGGTCGGTAACGACCTCTCTTTTTGTTTGTTTAGATGGGTTTGTCTGGATTTGAGGGATTTGGTGCACTTGTGTGTTGTGTGTGGGTGCTCATGGGATTTTTACTAGGGACGAGGTAAGACGTTTCGGTGAGGAATTTTGTGGTGTAAGGGCTTCCGATGTTTGCAAGGCAGCCTATGATAGTTAAGTCTGATTTGGTTATTTGATGACCTTTATTGAATTATCTTTAAACCACTCATCACTTTTTTTTTGTTGGCATCCATGGACGATCTGCTCAAAGGTTTAAATATTTATCTCATCGGTATGATGGGCACGGGAAAAAGTACGCTTGCTCAAATTATTGCGGAGCTGATGAATTATCGCTGCCTGGATTCGGATGACATTATTGAGCAGTTGGCGGGACAATCGATCAGTGATATTTTTGCGGCTATGGGTGAGCCGCAATTTCGTAAGTTGGAAACGGAAGTTTTAAGGCAAATTGCGGTCTGTACGCGCACGGTGGTGGCGACGGGGGGCGGGATTATTGTCTCGCGGGATAATTGGTATTATTTGCGCCAGGGTTTAACGATTTGGCTGGATGTGCCGATTCCTTTGTTGGTCGATCGCCTACGTAGTGATACTTCTCGTCCTCTATTGCAGAATGTGGATCTGGAAACGAAACTGACTCAGCTTATGGCACAAAGGCGATCGCTTTATAGTGAGGCGGATCTGCATATCCAAATCAATACGGCGCGTCCCCCCCGGGCGGTGGCTGAGGATATTATTGCGGCGATTCCCTCGGTGCTGCGGAAACCTCCCCAGATCATTGAGCAGAATAATTAAGCACAATGATTAAAAATCTCAAAAATGGGTAATGGATAACATTTGTGGCGATCGCCAATCCCGTAAAATACCGAGCAACTAACCGCTACTACAAAAAACACATTAATGGAAAGCGAATACTTTAGAGAAAGCGATGCCACCCGCGTCCGAATTTTAAGCGAAGCCCTCCCCTACATGCAGCAATTTGCAGGGCGCACCATCGTCGTTAAATATGGCGGCGCAGCCATGAAAGACAGTTCCCTCAAGGACAAGGTGATCCGCGATATCGTCTTCCTGTCCTGTATTGGTGTCCGTCCCGTCGTTGTCCATGGCGGTGGCCCCGAAATCAATACTTGGCTCGCCAAACTCAACATCGAACCCCAATTTAAAGACGGTCTGCGCGTCACCGATGCCGACACCATGGACGTAGTAGAAATGGTCTTAGTCGGTCGCGTCAATAAAGAAATTGTCTCCCTTATCAACCAAGAAGGCGGTTCCGCCGTAGGTCTATGCGGTAAAGACGGCAACATGATCCAAGCCCGCCATGTCGGTAAAGAAGGCGTTGGTTTCGTCGGTGAAGTCAGCAGCGTTGATACCAAACTCATTAAATCCCTTGTCGAAAATGGCTACGTGCCCGTCATTTCGAGTGTTGCCGCCGATGAAACTGGACAGGCCCACAATATTAATGCCGATACCGTTGCCGGAGAAATTGCCGCAGCCCTCGGTGCTGAAAAAATGGTGTTACTGACAGATACCGCCGGGATTCTTGAGGATTACCATGATCCTTCCACCCTGATCCCTAAGGTGAATCTCCAGGAAGCCAGAGCCTTAATGGATTCCGGTGTGGTGTCCGGTGGCATGATCCCCAAGGTGAGCTGTTGTGTGCGATCGCTCGCCCAAGGAGTCAAAGCCGCCCACATTATTGACGGACGCATTCCCCACGCCCTACTGCTCGAAATCTTCACCAATGAAGGGATTGGTACAATGATCGTCGCCTCGGATTACATCGCGACAAATCCTTTTCCAAATCTAGACACGTAATCTAGATCTTCACAAAATTGAAGCCCCGTGAATCGCCAACGAAAAGTAGAGATATTCCTTCAAATATCCCTGCTTTTCATCTTTTGTGTATCAGGATCTCTTGTGTAAAGACATTTCGTGCAACCTCTCGAAGATTTGCCCTTAGCCTTTGATACAAAGCACCTGTTTAAGCACAGCAACAATTTCAACCAGATCATCCTGTTGCTGCATCACCTGTTCAATCGGCTTATAGGCTGCCGGAATTTCATCCAGTACCCCCGGATCCTTACGACATTCAATGCCTGCGGTTTGAGCAACGAGGTCATCCACCGTAAATTGATGTTTTGCCTTGGTGCGGGACATTAAACGACCTGCCCCATGGGAACAGGAGCAATAGCTCATTAGGTCGCCTTTACCTTTGATAATGTAGGATTTTGCCCCCATGGAACCGGGAATAATACCGTAATCGGTTTGACGTGCCCGTACTGCTCCCTTGCGCGTGACGTAAACATCCTCCTCGAAATGGGTCTCTTTTTCGGCATAGTTGTGATGGCAATTCACTGACAAAATGGGCTTCGTCGGTTTGCCGCCAGCGAGGTGCTGTTCCACCACTTTTTTAAAGCGATCCATCATGACATCGCGATTAAAGCGGGCATAGTTTTGCGCCCACTGTAGGTCGCGCCAATAGGCATCAAATTCGGCTGTGCCTTTGACGAAATAGGCAAGATCAGGATCGGGCAGTTTAACTTCGGCAAGTTTAGCGAGGTCTTTGGCTGTACCGATGTGGCATTGGGCGAGTTTGTTGCCAATGTTGCGGGAACCGGAATGGAGCATCAGCCAGACATTTTCCTGTTCGTCCAGACAAATTTCGATGAAGTGGTTACCGCCGCCGAGGGAACCCAATTGTTTGAGGGCTTTGCCTTCGAGGTTTTTTACGCCTTTGTGGAGATCTTTGAAGCTGTGCCAGCCTTGCCAGTTGGTGACCATTTTGTCGGTGTTGCTGTTTTGCTCGAAGCCGACGGGAATCACCGCTTCGATATCATGGCGTATTTTTTTGAGTTTGCCTTCGAGTTGTGCGGCTTTGAAGGGTAATTGCATGGCTGCCATGCCGCAACCGATATCTACACCGACGGCAGCGGGGATAATTGCGTCTTTGGTGGCGATGACGGAGCCGACTAATGCGCCTTTGCCGAGGTGTACGTCTGGCATGAGGGATACATGCTTGAAGACGAAGGGGAGTGAGGCGACATTTTTTGCCATTTGTAGTTCGGCGGAACCGAGTTCATGTCCTGCCCAGGAATAGATTGGTTTTTCTGTTTTGATTCCGAGGGGTTGATAGGTCATTGCTCTCACTCCTTGCATACTACAAAAATAATACACGGGCTTTTGGGGGATGTCAACGGTTCTTGATGGATGCTTGGGGCGATCGCCACATTCCATACATCAAACCAGAACTGAATAGCGCCTCAAGTCTTATTTGTAGGCTTTTGCAAGAAATTTCCAGAAAAAAAGAACCAGTCAAGATTGCTCTTTTTGCTGGTTCTTTGTGAATTTTTTAGACAATATGCCTGTATTTAATTGGTTTTAATTTGTAGTATGTGGCTGCTTGATGATCGCCTAGCGTTCAAAACCGGAATTGTATTCGTTAAAGGCTTTGCTGGGCTGGAGGAGATTTTCTCCTTCGCGGATGGGGAGGTCTAGCAGTTTACGGAAAACATTGTCGAGGACGTTGAAATCGACTTGTCCTGCCTGATTAAAGACCACCTTGCCATTGCTATCGAGTACGACGGTTTGGGGAATTTTGCCTTCGTAGTAGTAGCCGACTTCATCCTTGGCGTAGCTCGATTTGACGGGAATGGAATCGACGGCAACGGGGATAATGCTGACGACTTTTTCGTAGTAGGACTGGATTTCTGAGACGATGGGGGCAAATTTTTTGCTGTCGCTGTTGTCGTCTACGTAGTAAACAATCAGGGCGGGTAGTTGGCGATCGCGGGTTTCCTTGAGGGTGAGGCGAGGGGGGACGAGGGAACCATTGCCCGCATAGAGTACGAACACATTTCCGTCGTAGCGATCATCATTCATGCTTGCTGATGCAGGGGAAACGCAAATCGAGAGGATTGCCATCAGGGCGAGGCAGAAACTTAGAACGATGCGCTTAAGGGAAACATGCCGGGCTGGAGTCATGGAATTTTGAATTTTAAGAATGTTCGCTAGATGGGGTTAGAAATGTCAATTATCGCATTAGCCTAGGAGCATGGATAGGGCGATCGCCAGAAAAGCTGGGAAAAAATACTTATCGCTGGGTCATCCTCTGTCATCTGTTCTTCATTTTTTGGGGTTAAGGGTTGGTGTTAACGGCAAAATCACAGGCGTTATTTTTTCGGCAACTGGGGGCAGTATCCCAGGCGGGCATTGGCTTAGGTCAAGGGATTCGATTGTCTAGTCGTGATATCGCCGGACGGAAACGGGCAGACTGGGAAAGGGTGTCTCTCGGTCTAGATCGTGGTCTGAGTTTGCAGGAGGCGCTTAAACCTGTACAAACTGAATTTTCTCCCCTGGCGATCGCCATGCTACAAATTGCAGAGGAGAGTGGGGCGATCGCCCTTGTTTGCCAAAATTTAGGTGATGTTTTAGAGGAAATGGGGGATCATGATCGTCTCGTGCGGGGCATGATCTTCCGGCTCTGGGGGATGTTCTGGGGCTTGGGTATGGTGCTTTATCTCCTGCTGGGCGGCACATTTTTAAGTGGAGCGTTTCTCCTAGTCAGCATCATTTGGTTGTTAATTCTGGTCTCTTGCACCTATGGGATCAGTAAAATTCCCGCGATCCAAGCAGTTTGTCGGCAAGTGATCCCGCCACTGCGTCACCTTGCTGCTTTGCAAACCCAAATCAACCTGAGCTATATCCAACTACCTCTAGACTGCGGTATTTCGACAAGCGTGGCAGTGGACTGGATGCGCACCAAATTTCCCGATCCGCAACTCAAACCCATTTTTCAAAAAATTGCGCCAAAAATTCGCCATGGAATGTCATTGAGCCAATCCCTCGATAAAAAATTGTCGCCAATGGTCGTGCAAATGATGCGCACGGGGGAAGAGGTGGGGACCCTATCGACGAGCTTCGAGCAAATTCGCGCCTATGCCCAGCAGGATTTTCGCCGTAAGTTGGCGCTGTTAAGCCTACAGGTCAAAATTATCAGCCTGTTAAGTTTTGGTTGTTTGGTGTTGGTGGCAGCGGCGCAATCGATGGGCAATAATCTGCAAAATCTGCCCGGTGTGGGTAATTAGCTAACGTCAGTTCGGGTTAATCATTTGAGTTGAAGTCCTGGGAGATTGAGGGATAGGGAGAAAGGGAGACAAGGAGAAAATAGTGACTCTTCTATTAAATCTCCCCTTCCCCGCGTCCCACCCTCACCGCGTCTTCTTTTCAAATTTTTCTCATCCCAAACTCAGGTTAGCCAAGTTGCAGGGCTTGGACGACACGGCTTAAACCTACAGAATTGGAGGCTTTGAAGAGAATGCGATCGCCCGGTTGCATATTTTCCCGGAGGTGGGTAATCAGATTATCGTGGTCGGCAAAACAGAGACTGGGAATATTGGGGGCAGCGGTGGCGATCGCCTTGGTTTCCTCATCATCGACCAGCACCAAAAGTTGATCAATACCCAATTCCTGGGCTTTTTCCCCGACCTTGCCGTGGATTTCCGCCGAAAATTCCCCTAGCTCCTTCATCGTTCCCAAGACTGCAATGTGGCGATCGCCCTTTGTACTTTTGAGGAGTTCCAGCGCCGCTAACATCGATTCGAGACCCGCATTATAGGTTTCATCGAGAAGCAAAATGTCGTTTGGTAACTGAATTTTTTGCGATCGCCCCTTCGGCATTGCCAAGGTAATCCCCTGTTCCAGATGACCCCAACCGAGGTTGAGCACCTGCATCACCCCCAACGCCGCCAAATAATTCAGGGCATTATGCTTACCCGACAAAGGAACCGGAAACTCACTATGACCCACCCGCAGGCGATCATGCTCGATATATTGCCCCCGCAACTCCCCCTGCTCAAAACCATAGCTCAGGGTCTGACCCGACCAAACCTTTGCCGCCGTGGACATTAACAGGTCATTATCCCCATTGAGAATCGCCACACTCGTATCCGGCATAAATTCCAAAAGCTCACACTTTGCCTCGGCGATCGCCTCCCGCGAACCCAACCGCCCAATGTGCGCCGTCCCCACATTCGTGATAATCCCAATCGTCGGCACAGCAATCTCCGCCAAACGCGCAATCTCGCCCCTGCCCCGCATCGCCATCTCAATCACCGCAAAATCATGATCTGACGTTAAATTCAGCAAGGTTTTCGGTACACCAATCTCATTATTAAAATTCGCCTCCGTTTTTAGCACATTGCCCCTTGTGCCCAAAACCCCAGCAATCAATTCCTTCGTACTCGTCTTCCCGACCGAACCCGTGATCCCAATAATCGGAATATCCACCTGCCGCCGCCACCAATAGGCAAGATCCTGGTAAGCCAGCAAAGTATCCCCTACCACCCACTGAGGTAAATTGACATCCACCTCACGGCTAGTGATTGCGGCGATCGCCCCCGCATCAAGAGCCTGTGTAATGTAATCATGACCATCAAACCGCTCACCCACCAGCGCTACAAACAGATCCCCCACCCCAATCGAGCGCGTATCCGTCGAAATTTTGCCAACAATACCCTGAGGAAAAGAGTCAGGCGATCGCCGCAGATTTTGTCCCAAAATATCCGTTAACAGAGATAAATCAAGCAAAATACCCATAAGTGCTGCCACAAACATAGACAATTCTTCGGCAATCTTAGGCTATTTTCAACCCCGATAGTGATACCCATTACCCAAAAGCCAAGCAATATCAAGCAAACTGTAAATAGGCGCGACAAATAGGTACAGTGCAAATAATCTTTATCGAACCCTCATAACAACTCTGAAGAAGTCAGCCTATGATGTAAATAGATATATGCTTTAAGGGACAACATCTGCCTATATATTGCTCCCAAGCAAAGATACAGAGTAAACAAAACCCGCAGATCCTGCTGTCCAAGCTTTTCGCCGTAATAATGTAGTATGGCAAACCCATAACCTTGATTACTCACCCTTCCGCAAGCAACCGATGTTACGTAACGGTCTGGCAACCCGCCAGAAAAGTCGACAAAAATTCTAGTTGAGCTAGAGACCATCAGCGTGACCAAAGCAACATCCATGGCTTCACCCCTCCGGTACACCACCCCTGCCGAGCAGTCACTGTATGACTACTTGATTTACGCTGTCCAAACCCAGACCCCAGACGAACTCATCCCACAGTTTAAACAATTTTTGATCGAAGGACGAGGCGCTCCCACCGAGGAACTCCAACAAGCTCTCAATGAAGTCCTCAACACACCAAACATTGACGAAGACTTTAAATTTATTCTGAACCGTTGTTGTCATATTCTCGTCAACCGTTGGCAAATTCACCCACAACTGCAAAAATCAATCCCCAAACTCGTTGAGCTATTCAATACCGTTCCTCCCCCAAGCCTCTCCGGTTCGCGCTTTTCCCGTCACCTCCGTCAGCTCGTTGCTGATTTCGTTAAAACAGATCAATATCTAACGCTCCAACGGATCTCCCGTGTTCTAGAACAGAGTGATAAAGATTTTACCTGGAGTGGCGGCAATATTTCTGTGGGTCAGTTGATCCAACGATATCCCTATCTCTATGAGCATTGCCTATTAAGTGAAGATAGTAGCGTTGAGCACCAGCAAACGGTTCGTCAGGTGCAGACCCGCATTCAACGGGCTTTTGAGTTGGATTTATCGAAGTATGTGACCTATCAGGTGAGATTAGCCCAGTTGGCAAAGCGCACCCAATCGATGCCCCAGGCTCGCAAGATGTTGCAGGGGGTCGATAATCCAAC
>JBIKYI010000165.1:0-6365 GCA_044355355.1 Limnothrix sp.
GTTACCTCGGTTCCAACGGTAGGCGGATTTTGCCTGCTCGATGCGGGGGGCGCTGGTGACGCTGGACTGGTTTTTTTTCGTGGTGTTGATGGGGGGTGAGAATGCTGACACAAAAATGCCTATGGGGTTGACTGGGCAAGGTTGGGCGATCGCCCCAAAGCTGGAGGAGTTTAGGAATTCTGGCGATCGCGATATTGTTTGATTTCAGATTTAAGCCCGGCAATTTCTGCCCGGAGATTATCGATCATTTCCTGGAGATCGGCGGGGTTGTCCTCGTCAATGTTGATCGTGATGGGCTTGCTGCCATTGCTGGGGTTGCCCACTTCTCTTTCGGCACGGGCTTTCACTTCGGCGGTGAATTCTTGGATCCACTGATTCCGTTCTGCGTCGAATTTACCGAGATCGCTCAGGATGTTCGTGAGGCTATCTTCTACTTTTTCCTTGAGCACTTCGGCAAATACTCGACCATAGGTCAGGGCTTGGAGGACGGGATTGCTCATGGTGGCGCAACATTTCTTAATAGGCTTCGTTAGAGATTATATCTACTAAATCTATTTTCGTCTGTGGATTCTGTGGGAATGGCGATCGCCGCCCGGTTTTTGCTGGGGGATTCCCAGAGCAAAAACGCATGTGTTAAATTAGCAATCTCCCATTGGTCACAAATCCCCAAGATCCTTTAAGTGAGTAGCGAAATGAGTAGCGAGATTAAGCAAGTTTCCGGTCGTAGCATCGCCCTCCGTGGCAACGATATTGATACGGATCGCATTATTCCGGCGCGGTTCCTCAAATGTGTGACCTTTGATGGACTCGGTGAACAGGCGTTTGCGGACGATCGCCAACAGATGGACGGCAAGCACCCTTTCGATCAACCCCAATTCCAGGGGGCAAATATTTTGGTGGTGAACGGTAATTTTGGCTGTGGTTCCTCCCGTGAACATGCCCCCCAAGCGTTACTGAAATGGGGTATCGAGGCGATCGTCGGCGAAAGTTTTGCTGAGATTTTCTTCGGGAATTGTCTGGCGAATGGTGTGCCCTGTGTGACGGCGGATCGGGCGACGGTGGAGGCGCTCCAAACCCAGATCGAAGCCAACCCGACTGCTCCCACTACGGTCAATCTGGAAACCTTGGAGGTGACCTGTGGGGATTGGACGGGGCAAGTCAGCCTAGGAGACGGAGCGAGACAGGCGTTAACCCAGGGGACTTGGGACAGTTGTGGTCAGTTGGTTGCTGCCCAGTCTGAGATTGCGGTGACGGCTAAAAATTTACCTTACTTGGCTTGGGCGTAGGGTTAGCTAGGCTCTATGGAACAATGGCAACTCTATAAGGAATTTCGCTTTGAAGCCGCCCATCAACTGCCCCACCATGATGGGAAATGTGCTCGGTTACATGGTCATAGTTGGGTTTGTCGGGTTTATGTGGTGGGCGATCGCCTCCAGACGACTGGGGCAAAACAGGGGATGTTGATCGATTTTGGGGATCTGAAAAAGTATATGCAGCCTCTGTTGGAGGATTATCTTGACCATTACTTTTTAAATGAAACCTTAGCCATGGAAAATCCCACCAGTGAGGCGATCGCCCAGTGGGTTTACGAGCAGCTAGAAAAGGCGCAACTACCCGGCTTAGACGCGGTGGAAATCCGCGAAACCTGCACATCCGGCTGTATTTATCGCAAGGATCACCCAGCGATCGCCACAAACCTATAAGCCTGCGGGAGAGACAAGGATTGCGTCGCATTTTTAGCATTTCTCCCTGGGAAACTGAGCTACATTGGTTAGTCTGACCTAAAAAATTTCGTTGTAAGCATCGAGGCACGGACGTTGACGCAAGATCCCCAGCAACTATGGCAAGAAGTTCTGGTCAAATTGGAGCAGCAGTTAAGCCGTCCAACCTTTGAAACCTGGATTCAGCCCACGACTCTCCAGCAATGGCAGGGGGATGAGCTGGTGCTTTGTACGCCTAATGCTTTCGTACTCAACCACATTCAAAAGTATTATGGGGCACTGATCTCGGAGACGATCGCCGAGCTGGTGCAACATCCGGTCAATGTTTTTCTCACTTCCCCAGAGGGACAGACCCTGGCTGCCACCCCCAATATCAACCATCAAAATAGTTTTCTGCGGCGATCGCCCAAAAAAAGCCTAGAACTCAACTCAAAATACACCTTTTCCCGGTTCGTCGTCGGCCCCACCAACCGCATGGCACAGGCTGCTGCCCTCGCCGTTGCTGAATCTCCCGGTGGTGACTTTAATCCCCTCGTGCTCTGTGGCGGTGTTGGACTAGGTAAAACCCACCTCATGCAGGCGATCGGTCACTACCGACTTGATACCCAGAGCGATGCCCGGATTTTCTACGTTTCCACCGAACAATTCACAAACGATTTAATCGCCGCCATCCGTAAAGACAGCCTACAAACCTTTCGCGAACATTACCGTACCGCCGACGTGCTCCTCGTCGATGATATCCAGTTCATCGAAGGCAAGGAATATACCCAAGAGGAATTTTTCTACACCTTCAACACCCTCCACGAAGCCGGCAAACAAATCGTCCTTGCCAGCGATCGCCCCCCCAACCAAATCCCCGGACTGCAACAACGCCTCTCCTCCCGCTTTTCCATGGGACTGATCGCCGATATCCAGCCCCCCGATATCGAAACCCGCATGGCAATCCTCCAGAAAAAAGCCGAAGCCGAAAATATCTTCCTCTCCCGCTCCGTCATCGAATACATCGCCACCCACTACACCTCCAACATCCGCGAACTCGAAGGGGCATTATTGCGAGCCGTCACCCACATCGCCATTTCCGGTCTACCCATGACCGTGGAGAACCTCGCCCCTATCCTCAATCCCACCGTTGAATATGCCCCCGCTGCCCCGGACTTCATCCTGCAAATCGTTTCCGAAGCCACAGGGATCACCGTCGATGATCTCAAAAGCGCCTCCCGTCGTCGCGAAATCAGTACTGCCCGTCAAATTGCCATGTATCTCATGCGCCAACATACCGACCTTAGTCTGCCCCGCATCGGTGAAGCTTTCGGCGGCAAAGACCACACCACCGTGATGTACAGTTGCGACAAAATTGGGCAACTCCTCACCAAAGATCAAAAAATTTCCCAACTCGTTAGCCACATTAGCGATCGCATTAATCACCACCACCAAAACCTCTAGCGATCGCCCTGTTTGGTTCTGAACAGTATGTGCAGTACTACCAGATCTTTGTCATTTGTAGCGATAAACCATTCAATTCCGGCGCACAACTCACAGAGTCCGGTTCCTCAAGCATTTGCGGCGCTTGCTGGGGTCGATACAAATAAACCGCTTTCGCTTTGCGGTCTACCAAAATCCCTAACCGCACACCATTCGCCACATATTCAGCCATCTTCTCCTGTAGCCGTTTGAGGGAATCACTCGCCGACCGCAACTCAATGACAAAATCAGGACAGATCGGCGCAAAGGATGCTTTCTCCTCCGCCGATAACTGGTTCCAGCGCTCTGACTTAATCCAGGACACATCTGGCGATTTGGTTGAGCCATTCGGTAAAGTAAACCCGGCACTCGAATCAAAGGTTTCCCCCGTACCATCCTTATCCGCCCAAGCCATGACTTGATAAAGAAGTTTGGCATTCCGATTACCAGTATCAGAAAAAGCTGGTGGCATAACGATGACTTCCCCTGAAGCAAGACGTTCAATACGTAGATCGCGATTGGTGCGACAAAATGCTAAAAATTGCTCATCACTCATTTTTAGCTGAGGGACAAACGCAGATAAATCAACGGCTAAAGGCTGTAGTGAACTCTGAACCTGCAATGTTGTCATAACCAGTACTCCCAAGGATCGATAACTCATCGATCAAGATCTGTCGATATCCCAAGTTTAACAAGCTTTTCTAAGTTGGCGATCGCCCCCCATCAGCCCACCAAAACAGTACCAACAAGCTCAATAATCACAAAAAACCTCCCCAAAAATTATCTTAGGGAGGCTAACAATCAACTTGTTTTAATCAGCATCTTAATAGCGAATGAATTAGTCAATAAATCCCATAATTCGCTGTTTAATACTTCAATAACTTACTTCACAAAGAGCATTTCTTGGTAAGTGGGTAAGGGCCAAGCCGCATCAGGTAGAACCGCTTCGAGGGCATCAGCATACTCACGAACATCATCCATCAGACCACGGAGCGTCCCTGCACAATACTGCATATGCTCTTCGGTAGAACCAAAGTCATGCTTAGCGAAGGCTGCTTCCAACTTATTCGCCGCTTCCACCAGGGAGTTGGTTAAGGTGGCGATGGTTTCAGCACTGCCCTTCTCCAGGGAAATACCCAAACCGCTCAAGCTGGAAATGGTATCGGATAACTTCGCGAGGGTCTCGACTGCCGCAGGGTAAATCATCGTTTTCGCCATGCTGACCACGAGTTTTACTTCCACTTCAATAGACATGATGTACTGTTCTGCATAAACTTCGAAACGGCTTTCGAGTTCAACAGGGGTCAATACGCCAGTGTTCTTGAAGAGGGCTTCGATCGCCGGATCCTTGAGGTAGGGGAGAGCATCCGCAGTGGTGGGGAGGTTCTTGAGACCCCGCTCTTCTACTGCCATTTTGTGCCACTCTTCGGAATAGCCGTTACCACCAAAGACCACATTGCCATGGAGGGACATCACTTCCTTCAGGACAGTGAGAATCGCTTCGTTTTGACCGAGACCTTTCGCGAGTTCTGCCTCAAGGCGATCGCCGATCCAAGTCAAGGAATCCGCCAACATCGTATTCAACACGATTAAGGGACCAGAAACAGACTGGTTAGAACCCACCGCACGGAACTCAAAACGGTTACCAGTGAAGGCAAAAGGCGAAGTCCGGTTGCGATCGCCCGCATCTTTAGTCAGCGCAGGCAGAACTGCGACACCGAGATCCATCACACCCTTGCTCTTGGACTCAGCCACAGTACCATTCTTGATCTGCTCAAACACTTCCTCAAGCTGAGAACCGAGGTACACAGACATGATCGCTGGAGGTGCTTCGTTCGCCCCAAGACGGTGATCATTACTCGCCGAGGCGATCGCCGCCCGCATCAGAGGGCCATAGAGATGGACACCACGGATGACCGCACCACAGAACACGAGGAACTGCGCATTATCATGGGGAGAATCACCGGGGTCAAGCAGGTTGCCCTGGGTCGAGTTACCCACAGACCAGTTCACATGCTTACCAGAACCATTGATGCCAGCAAAAGGCTTCTCATGAAGCAAACACTTAAAACCATGCTTCTTCGCGGTATTGCGCAGAATGGTCATGGTTAACTGCTGGTGGTCACTCGCCACGTTCGCCGCTTCAAAGAAAGGCGCAATTTCAAATTGACCCGGAGCCACCTCATTGTGGCGAGTTTTTGCAGGGATACCGAGCTTATACATCTGCTCTTCCACATCCTGCATATAGACCTGAACACGCTCAGGAATTGCACCGAAATAGTGGTCATCAAACTGTTGACCCTTAGCCGGAGACTTACCAAAGAGGGTACGACCCGCCAACAACAGATCAGGACGGAGACTCGCTAAGTTCGCATCTACCAAGAAATATTCTTGCTCAGCACCACAGCTAGAATTTACCCGAGCTACATCAGTGTGTCCCAATAACTTTAACACCCGGTTTGCAGCTTTATCCATCGCATCAATGGAGCGAAGCAAAGGTACTTTCTTGTCGAGGGCTTCCCCTGTCCAGGAAACGAAGACGGTCGGAATACAGAGGGTTGCCCCATTGTCTGTTTCCATCACATAGGCAGGACTAGTCACATCCCAGGCGGTATAACCACGGGCTTCAAAGGTGTCACGGATACCACCGTTGGGGAAGGAGGAACCATCCGGTTCACCCTGTACGAGCAATTTGCCAGAAAATTCAGAAATAGCTAAACCCTCACCTTGAACAGAGATAAAGCCATCATGCTTCTCTGCGGTTTGGTTGGTCATGGGGTAGAACACGTGGGCGTAGTATAGTGCCCCTTTGGACATAGCCCAATCACGCATCGCGGTGGCAACAGCATCGGCGATGGAGGGATCGAGTTTTTCGCCGGACGTAATGGTCTTCTTAATGGATTTAAATACCGCTTTGGGAAGACTTGCCTGCATTTTACTCAGGTCAAAAACATTCTCTGCCCAAATTTCATCGAGTTTCTTAATGCGACCCATTTGGATGGGTGGACGATTGACGATTTGATGAACGGCTTGAACGCGAGCTTCGTTTCCAATCATAGGTTTATCTGTAGGTCTAACCGCACCATACTACTCAAGGCAAACCCCCAAAAAAGATATTCTAGATACAGAATTAAAATTAATTTACGGTGTATTTTTACGTGCCTTAGATCAAGATTTTCGGCG
>JBIKYI010000435.1:0-3383 GCA_044355355.1 Limnothrix sp.
AAACGAACATTAGGGTGCTTACGCCTAGGCAAATTGCCAGTTGGGTTCCGTTTAGAAATTGGGTTTCAAAGAAATCCCGCAGGAAGGGGACATAAATTAGTAGGAGTTGCAAAATGGTGGTGCTGGCGATCGCCGCGATTAGGGCAGGGTTGCGGAAAAAGCTCATTTCTAGGGTGAGTTTGGTGCTGGAACGGACGGCGATCGCATGACCCATTTGGGAGATACAGAGGGTAGTAAAGACCATGGTTTTCCAGGTATCGGGATTGAGGCTATGTTCCGCCTGGTGATAGCTGTACATCATTAAGGAAATGGAGATGACGGCAAAAATTACGCCCACCCGGACGAGATAAAAGCCTAGACCCCGCGCAAAAATACTTTCTGCGGGGCTAATGGGACGATGTTGCATAATGTCCGGTTCGGCGGGTTCGAGGGCGAGAGCAAGGGCTGGCACACCATCGGTAACGAGGTTCATCCAGAGGATTTGCAGGGGGGTCAGGGGGACATCTGGTAGACCCAACAGGGGAGCCGCACCAATGGTTAGGACTTCGCCAATATTGCTGCCGAGAATGTATTTAATAAAGTGACGAATGTTGGCATAGACCACGCGCCCTTCTTCGGTGGCGGCGACAATGCTGCTGAAGTTATCGTCGAGCAAGACCATATCGCTGGCTTCTTTACTGACATCTGTGCCTGTGATCCCCATGGCAATGCCGATATCAGCTTGTTTGAGGGCTGGGGCATCATTCACGCCATCGCCTGTCATGGCGACAAATCGTCCTTTGGTTTGGAGTGCCTGGACAATGCGCAGTTTATGTTCGGGGGAAACGCGAGCATAAATACTTACTTGCTCGACTTGTGCTTCGAGTTCGGGTTGGGTGAGTTTTTCGAGTTCGATGCCCGTTAAAACAAGAGCATCTTTATCGACGATGCCTAAGCTCTGGGCGATCGCCTTGGCGGTGGCTTGGTGGTCTCCTGTAATCATCACTGGACGAATCCCGGCCTCGCGACATTTTTGGACGGCGGCACGGACTTCGGGGCGGGGGGCATCCAGCATAGCAACCAGACCCAGCCAAATCATCTCTGTTTCGCTGGTGGTGGCATCCTGGGCGCTGGGCAGTTCAGCCAGGGGACGATAGGCAAAACCCAAAACCCGCAGTCCGCGCAGGGCAAGGTGTTCGTTCCGTTGGAGGATTTCCTGGCGATCGCCCGGTGTCAATGTCTGGACAGCATCATCACTTTGATAGGCGCTACAACGCTCCAAAATCAATTCTGGGGAACCTTTACAGAAAAGATAGTAGGGAAAATTATCGTCGTGGGGTAACACGCCACCGGAGGATTGACCAATCACACTCATCCGTTTACGGTCGGAAGAAAAGGGAAATTCCCCTAGGCGTTTCCAGGTCTGTTGGGTCGTCACCGCATCGAGACCATCTTTCCCCGCCAACACAAGCAATGCCCCTTCGGTGGGATCGCCAATAATTTGCCAATCTTGGTCGCTATGGCTCAACACTGCATCGTTACATAACATGCAAGTCTGGAGTAAATAATGTAAGGCAGTGTAATCCTTGGGGGCGATCGCCACCCCATGGCAGATAAATTCCCCTTGGGGAGCATACCCTTCCCCCGTCACCCGGAACACGTGATCGAGAGTTTCCACCTCCTGCACCACCATTTTGTTTTGGGTCAGAGTGCCCGTCTTATCAGAGCAAATGGTATCCACAGAACCCAAGGTTTCCACGGCGGGCAATTTGCGAATCAAGGCATGGCGCTTCACCATCCGTTGGGTCCCGATCGCCAAGGTTACCGTAATCACAGCAGGCAAACCCTCCGGCACAACTGCCACCGCCATACTCAGGGACACTTCCACGAGTTCCTTGAGGCGACTCAGATTACCCGCCTGTAAACTGCCAAACAACACCACGACAAACACCAGGACAAGGGAGCCTGCCACCAGGACATTACCCAACTGCTCCATGCGTTTTTGCAGGGGGGTTTTGCCGGATTCGACATTTTGCAGCATCCGGGCGATGTTCCCAAGTTGGGTATCCATGCCCGTCGTGGTCACGATAAATTTGCCGCGCCCCTTCAGCACCTCCGTCCCGGTAAAGACCATATTCAGGCGATCGCCCAAACTCGTTTCTGCTGGCAAACCATCAGGATTAACCGCTTTAACCGCTGGATTTGCTTCCCCTGTTAAGGCTGACTCCCGCACCTGCAACTGCACCGCTTCCAGCAATAGCCCATCGGCACAGAGCTGATTCCCCGCCTCCACAAAGACCACATCCCCCGGCACGAGATCCGCCGCTGGCACTTCCTCGATCTGCCCAGCCCGCAAGACTCGCACCTGGGGGGAAGACATTTTTTTTAGGGCTGCCAAGGCTTTCTCTGCCCGACTTTCCTGCACAAACCCTAAAATACCGTTGAGCACCACAATCGCAAAAATGGCGATCGTATCCTTAAAGGGAATCGATCCCGCCTCCACGCCCCCCATCCGTAAATCCCAAAAGTCCAGAACCCCAGCAATGACTGCCACCAGGATCAACATGATCAGCATAATGTTGCGAAACTGATCCAGCAGAATTTCCCATTGGCGACGACCCTGCCCCTCCTCAATGGCATTCAGACCATAAATACTGCGCCGCTCAACCACCGCTTTAGGAGCAAGACCCTGATCGGGATCAACTTCTAGCTGTGCCAGGGCATCATTAATACTTTGTTGATGCCAAGATAATTGGCGATCGGGAGGAGTAAAAGAGGACAAAAAATCACTCACAATTTAGTCTCTATCAAACGCAAGAAGTTCATCCCTCATGATAGTCTGAGCCGTCCAAACCAAGACGACAAATTGCGGCTTTCATAAAGATTTGTTATGCTATATCTAGTGATAGAAACATTTATCATCCAGGCAAAATGTAACGTCTTAAGATGTTGCTCTTGAAAGTTTTAGAGCCTGTGAAATAATGAAGTAGGGGGGAGAGATTACCCCGCTGTAGCCGCGTCTGAACTTGACCTTGAATATTAATTGAAGTTGGTAAAAATTCTTTATACTTTCTGCGGATAAATAATATTTATTTCCCTTTGAAATTTTCGGGAAATTGATGCTTTGAGCTTGGGGTTGTAGAGATAGATAATATGGGGAGGAATGTTTTATGAAACGCTTACTTTTTGTTTTGGCGACAGTGGCGGTGCTTGTGGCGATCGCCAAGCCTGCGAGGGGGGAAAACCCGGAGCATGTGCAGCGTCTTTTAGAGACGGGTGCTTGTCCTCAGTGTAATTTAGTTGGGGCGGATTTGACGGGTGCTCATTTAATTGGGGCGGATCTGCGGGATGCTAACCTCAGCTATGCGAATTTGACGAGTGCCAACCTTGAGGGGGCGGATCTC
>JBIKYI010000571.1:0-2556 GCA_044355355.1 Limnothrix sp.
GTAGAATATTTTCTTTAATGAATTCCCGACCAAATGCAGAAATAACCGCCGAGTGACTCGAATAAATTAAATTTTTTTCCAGTAAAACTGCTTCCGCTAAATAGAACATACAGTAATATGCACGAGATGAGGCACTGTCATTAAAATCATTTGTTAATAACAGTTGAGCTGCTGCCAAAGTTTGTTTTGCTTTAGCGATAAGGATTTCTTGTTCTGGCTTCATATCGCAATTCCTTCTCGACGAACATTAATTAATAAAGGACTATTCCGAGAAATAAAATCTTGCTCCGCCATAAAAAAACTACCGATTACCTGATCGAAATCTAAACATAAATTAGACACAAATTCTGCTGTGCGCTCGACCTCTGCACCAAAATCAACTTCACCTTTTAGCACGATCAAAACATCGATATCAGAATCGGTTGTGGCTTCTCCCCTTGCCTGAGAACCAAATAAAATCATTTTGCTAAATCTATCTCCATAAATTTCTTGGAGATGTTCTTTCAACCGACTGAGAATTTTTTGCAAATCAGTTTGAGAGAGTACTTCTGGCATTTTTTAGAACTTAAGTAAAACCGATCTACTACATGATAACCAATAACAGAAAGATACACCATAGTAAAGGAATCAGTTTGTAATGAATAAATTATGGGGAAATGAACTGTTATATTTTGTGGCGATCGCCCCTTTTTCACCCATCACAACAATCTATTTAAAAGATTTTGTTAAAGGGATTAACTTAAAATTCCTAAAGGACAAAGATCTGGCTTTCTAAACTCCCACTGTACGCCTCCATCCTCTCCGATAATAGGCGCAGATAAATCCTCTAAATGGAGAGTGAGTCGAATTATAAAATTAATATATTGCATCTCATCCAATTCAGCATATAATTCTCGTTGCTCTTCGGTATTATCTGTTAATTCCAACCCAATCCAAGCGGGTGGTTTTGTATTAGGACGTGTCCGATAAAAGTAGTCAGCTAAAGACTCAGGCTCAGTGCCAGCAGTGGGGGGAAACAAAGAACTGTTCACAATCTGTCCCCAACCTGTTGATAAATCCCCTGGTGCAAAACTATAAATTTCTACTTGATATAAACCTGGTGGAACCTCTACATAACACTGTAGTTCGTCACTGTCTTCCGACATGGCGATCGCATTGGGCATCTCTAAAAATTCATCAACATCACCTAAACAGCCTGTCACGATCATTTGTCCACAACTTAGATCCAATTGCCAACGGCAACGGGCAACCCATTCTTCTTGTTCCTGAGGCGTTAATTCTCCCATGGTTACTCGCACGCGATAGCCATCATCTTGATACAAATCGAGTGGGATAAACGCTTTTTTTTCAAAAATATAATCTCTGAGTTTTTGCGGATTTTCACCCCAGATTAAACTGCAAAATTCTTCGTAGGAAAGACCGATTAAATCCTTGGCTGCCACAAGAATTAAACAACCTGCTTCCCAAAAACTAAAAGTAATGGATTGTCCTACTGTAAGCATCGCTATCTGAGCCTGTTGGTTTGTTTAGTCTATGTTGATCATAAGTTTAACCTTGGGTCATTTTATATAGGATCTAATTTAAGCTGGCTGCCATTTGCCGTGGAAACTGGCGGGAATGATTTCGGGTAATTCGAGAATACATATGGGGTCATCATTCAGGCGATCGCCATCATAAATTCTCAGTTCACTACGATGGGCTGGGGCATTAAAAATGACGGTTAAAATCCAAGTTTGGTCGGGATTTTCTGGATTTTGGACGGGGATCGGCTCGGATGGATAATGATTTGCGCCCATATCGGCGATGGTGAGTTGCTGGGATTTTTGATCGAAACTGGCGATCGCATTAATCAGTTCGTGACCGATATCCGAGGTTTGCCGATAGATACCCATAAAGGTTTGATCCCAAGTTTTCCCGGTGTTGGCATCGTGGACAGTGGGGAATTCGCAGCCATAATCACAGAGTTCAAAACTTTCGAGCACTTCGGCGGTTTGGGGATTAAGGCGATATTGCCAGAGGGTTCCCTTCGTTTTGGTTTGGATTTTGCCCTGGGGAATTTCGACGAATTGCTGATTGCTCGCAAAGTCGGGATAACGCACCATTTCCAACAGAATTTCGCCCTGGTCATTCACGCAACCATTCGTGAAATGCCATTGAAACCAAGCTTCTTGTTTACTAAAGCTAATGGGTTGGAGACTGTGGCGATCGCAAATGACAATATCTGTGCCTAGTTCTGGTCGCCATTGCAGAGTATCGCTAAAACTTTTCGTAGTGAGGAGAACGGGCAGCATTTGTAAACGCACCGGACAGACGCAAAAGATCACATAATCCCCTGCTAACACAAAATCATGGACGAGGGGCAAGCCGGAAAAATTGGGGATGGTAAAGGAATAGCGCTGTTTAACTTTGCCGGAGGGGGCACATTTATACAGTTGAAAAACCGCATCCTTACCGAAGGTCACGCCAAAATTATAGATTTCGCCTGTGTCTGGTTGAATTTTGTGGTGCGCGGAAAAAGTATCGGTTTTATTTAAGCCTAAAGTCTCTTCCCCAAGG
>JBIKYI010000057.1:0-9622 GCA_044355355.1 Limnothrix sp.
ACTCCCCTGCCTGTGACTCTAATCTCTGTTCCCGCAACCTTTTGCCTAACTCAGCATTGCCAATAGTTTGCAGCAACTCATCCGCCACCGCCATGGATTGCCTAAAATACGGACGCAACGATTGCCACTCGGTCACCTGTTCCCAACCCGCATTTGCTGGAATTGCCGCCGCCCGTTCACTTAGCCCTGCCACGAAAGCCATTTGCCACCCCCGCCGATCGGTTTGCGCTCTCCACTGCCCCCCAAAAAACTCATGGAGCAGCCCATGCACCCGATAAACCTCATCTTTCGAGACTTCCCGTAGCAAACTCGTCCCACAGAGCCAATCCCTCGCTGCAATCAAATCCAGAATTTTTGCCGTTAACCGTTCCGGCTGTTTTTTTACCGGGGGGCGATAACCAAACCAACCCCGCAACCAATCCCAAAACCGTTGCCAAAGACTCCGCCTTGGTGGTGCGCTTGGCGGTAATGCCACCGGATAACAAGCCGCAACCTGTTCCACCAGTACCCAGTCCACATTCCCCGGCAGAAATAAACTCAGCACCCTAGCAAGCTGTTGCGCCGCCCCATCAAATTCCTTTAACTGCTGCCAACTCACCTGAAAAGCCGCCTTTAAACCTTGCTGCCGTCTGTGCGTCGCTAAAGTTTTCTGCTTGTCAGGAGCCAAGGGCAATGAATCCAAACCCTCCGCCTCCAAAGCCTTAACCAAAGCCGTCATTGTCCGCCCAGAGGCAGCACCGAGCCAACTCCCCGCCAATGCCAGAGCCAAGGGTAATTTCCCCAACCGTTCACAGAGATTTTCTACCGTTGCCATTTGCCCATCGAGGCGATCTTGATGCTTCGTGCCCACATAATGACAAAACACCTCTACCGCTGCGTCCAGCTCTAATTCCTCTAGCTCAAAAAACGCCAAATCCCAGCGTTCTCTGGAAGTCAACAAAAACCGAAAAGGCGAGTTTCCCTGGGTTATTTGCGGCAAAAAATCAGCGATCTGTTCCTGATAATCCGTGACATCATCGATCACCACCAATGCCTGAACCGATAGCGGTGCGCAAAACTCCTGCCAGAGTTCCCAAGCTTTCTTTGCCTGTGCCTTAGGTGACCTGAGTGACCGAAAATCCGTTGTGCCATTGAGTTCAGCCGCAACCAAAAAATCTAGCAAATCATCCAGAAAATTCGCCGCAGAGAGATAAGCAATACCCCCTTTAAATAGCTCTTGCTCCCGTTGCAAGATGGCATACTGCAAAGCCAGTTCACTTTTCCCAATCCCCGGCATCCCAGTAACGAGGACAATGGGTAGATCAGTCGTTTGCTGCTCAAAAAGCGCGTCAATTTTAGCGAATTCGTCATCCCGCCCAACGAACCCAGCAACACCAGCCTCTAAATTGTCCAGTTTTTGTTTAACCGGAACCTGCTCCGGCGGCTTTACTTTTTTAGGTGTTCAACAATCTCCCGCGCCCATTGCCGAAATGTGGGGAAATAGCGCCTTAAAGTCTGCTCTGTATCAAGTTCTGCTTCGTAGGTAATCCCGATAAAGGGCGGAAATGTCGAAATGGCTCCTTTAAGCTTCGCAGCAGCATTTGATTCTGGTTCATCCAGCTTGGCTAAAATTTGCCTGAGTAAAGCCAAAATTTCTGGTGGTGTTCCCGTCGGAGGGCTAGCAACCATTGCTCCTTCCGTAGTCAAAATTTCTGCGACAATTGTTTCCGCTTCTTCATTACTGATTGGGAAGTCTTCTGTAAGCTGCGCCAGTAATTCCCATCTCTCCTGCTCAAAGTCTCTAATTTCAGAGCGTACATCTTCGATCTGCTGCTTAATTCTCACTTTGTCTTCAGGAGCAATTGTCACCAATGTGTCTCGCTTGTGAGCCAACTGATCTTTCAAACGCTCAATGTTTTTATCGAGACGGGCAAGTTCTTTTAAAGACATGATTGGAGAAAAAATATTTCCCCCAGTTTAGATCAGAATTTTTAGTTGGACACGAACCTAGACAAAATGAACTTTAGGTAATTGCGACTTGTTAGGCGATCGCCATTGTGCCAATCTTTATAATTCTGGGACATAGAGATCTTCCAAAGAAGCAAGAGGATGTGATTCATTTTCGCCCACTTGATCAATGGGTTCATCCAACAAACTCACAAGTTTCTGATACTCTGATTCTGTTTTTGGCACGAAAATTTGCTCCTTTAGAACAGGTATAAATATTTATTTTTTTTCCACTTATTTTGCTCGTAGTCTATTCCTGCCAAAAAGCATCAGGAGCGGGACTATTCATTTCCTCTAAAGTTTTCCAACCCGCTTCCCAGAGAGTGAGATCCTTAAGCTGAGTCGCATTAATCCAAAAACGCGTTTCCGGGTCACAGGAAGAAACCAATTCCGCAAACACCCATTTCCCCTCATTGCGACGATTCACTACCTGGAAATGCCGCCAACCCCAAGTTTTTTGGGTAGCAGTCCATTTAGAACCGAGGAGGTGGGGAAAGCGTTGTTTGGTCTTCTTTGCCATGACGGATTACTGAAATGATTACTGAGAGTTTGGAGATGCAAGTTATAACTTAACGCAATCACTTAACGCTATAACTGAAAGAACTGAAAGCGAGATCGATGTCCCAAAGTCCTGAATTATATGCTGCTGCTGCCGATTAAATGGTTTATTCTTCAATGTCTCATTTTTCTGGTGATGGTGGCGATCGAGGCGGCAATTTTGCACTATGTCGAAGGTATCGCCAAACGGGACAGCATTATTTATATGTTCTTGGTTAATTTATTTTCGTTTAACTTTGGTTGGCTGCTGATCTCAATTGTGTTCCGTGCCCTGACCGCAACAAAGGTACAGGATGAAATTTTGAGCTATATGTTACTCGGCATTGTCAGCGAAAAACTTTTAAATAATGTGTTGGTCAGTCCCTTCGAGAATCCTCTGCTCGTGGTGATGATGATTTATTTTGGGGCGGTTTTTTATTTTGAGTTGAAGGCTTTTACTCTGTTGAGGGTGTTCATTTTGCCGACGGGGGAACCCCTTGAAGAGCTTATTTTACCCATTTCACCCTGGCTCGATCGCCTATTGGTCTTTTTTCTCTCGAAGGATCTGCGGTTGGTGGTGACTATTTTTATGGGCAATGTGATTAGTCATGGGGTGGTGGCGGGTTTGATTTTTCTGACGCAAGCGTGATCAGTTAACAGATATCAGGTATTCAATTGTAGGGTGGGTAAAGTGAAAAATAACTTCATCAACACATCAATCATTCTTCATTGAGCGGAACCCACCATTTACAGGTATCAGGGATCAGGTTTTGGGGTCGAATGCGTCGCGGATGCCGTCACCAAGGTAATTGAGGCTGAGGACGGTGAGGAAAATGGCGAGTCCGGGAAAGATTGCCATGTGGGGGGCGGAGGTGAGGAAATTTTGGGCATCGTAGAGCATTCTGCCCCAGGTGGGGATATCGGGGGGGAAGCCGAGTCCGAGGAAGCTTAGGGTGGATTCGGTGATGATGGCGTTACCGATGGAGAGGGTGGCAGCGACGATGATAATGCTGATTAGGTTAGGGAGGATGTGGGCTTGGAGGATGCGTCGGGGGCTTGCACCGATCGCCTGGGCAGCGGCAACAAATTCTAATTCTTTGATGCTGAGGCATTTGGCGCGGACGAGACGGGCAACGGACATCCAGTTCAGGCTACCAATGACGAGGACGACGAGGATAAAGGTGCTCCATTCTGCGCCCACGATCGCCCGGAGGCTTTCCCGAAAGAGATAGACGATCAGCAGTAATACGGGGAGTTGGGGTAAGGAGAGAAATAGATCGGTAAGCCGCATCAAAATTTGATCGACCCAACCGCCATAAAACCCGGCGATCGCCCCGATGGTTGTGCCGAGTAAAATAGTCACTGCCATTGCCGCAAAACCCACGCTCAGGGAAATTTTGCCGCCGAACAAGACCCTTGCGAGTTGATCCTGTCCCAGATCGTCCGTGCCAAAAGGATGTGACCAACTGGGGGGCAGGGAACTTTGACTAAAATCAATGGCATCGATGGGTACTCGATAGAGCAATGGCAACAGCAAAATACTAATGGCGATCGCCCCTAGAATTACGCCGCCTAGTACCGCCAGTCGATTTTGACGAAACCGTTGCCAACCGCCCGATTTATTCAATGTCATCATTGTCGTAATAGAAAGGACGGACACGGGACGCAAAACCCGACGCTTTAAACTGCTTTAACTGCAAAGGTTCTGGCTGATTATCCGGTACCGAAATAGGAAATTCAAACTCACTGATACCAGGGGGAACCTCTAAAATTGTGCCGACTCGCCCCCGATTTTCAAACGTATCCACCCCATTGCCATCGTAAATATGCCCGAACACATCCGCATCCACCACATATTTTCCCGTCGTATTCTGCGCCTTGCCCTTAATCATGTAACAATTTGCCCCACGGTTCGAGCCACTCGTCACAATCCCCTGCATCTCCGCCGGACAGCGCTCATAGGTTAAATCTAATAACTTAATCGGCGTGAGGGCGATCGCCTGGGCAATGGGCAAAAAACTCAACAAACACCATAAACAACCCACCAAAAGCCCCATCAACAAACCCTGTCTACGCATCACCAAAATCCCAAACACATCCTCCATAGAATAACAGTTTCACCCGATCGCCTCCACGCCAAAATTCCCCATAAGATTCACCACAACTCCCAAGCCAAATTAGGAAGAGAGAAGCGAGGGCAGTATAATTATGGATTGCCTTAACCAGCACTGACCACTGACCCCACTACCAACACCATGCAATTTATCGACCAAGCCGAAATCGAAGTTATCGCCGGGAAAGGGGGCGATGGTGTGGTTGCCTTCCGCCGAGAAAAATATGTACCCGCAGGGGGACCCGCTGGCGGTAATGGCGGTTGGGGAGGTTCCGTAATTTTTCGCGCAGAAATGAACCTGCAAACCCTGCTAGATTTTCGCTATGCCCGTACCTTCAAAGCACCAGACGGCGAACGGGGCGGCAACAACAATTGCACAGGCGCATCCGGCGAAGATCTGATCGTTGATGTCCCCTGTGGCACTGTCATCTACGACAAAGAAACCGACGAAGAAATTGGCGATTTGATCACCCATGGTCAAACCATCCGGGTCGCAGCAGGCGGCAAAGGCGGTCTAGGCAACAAGCATTTTCTCAGCAACAAAAACCGTGCCCCAGAATATGCCCTCCCCGGACTAGAGGGAGAAACCAAACAACTCCGTTTAGAACTCAAACTCCTCGCAGAAGTTGGCTTAATCGGCTTACCCAACGCTGGCAAATCCACCCTCATTTCCGCCCTCTCCGCAGCCCGCCCCAAAATTGCCGATTATCCCTTCACCACCCTCATCCCCAACCTGGGAGTCGTGCGGCGACCAACAGGGGATGGCACAGTATTCGCCGATATTCCCGGACTCATCGAAGGGGCACATCAAGGAGTCGGTCTCGGACATGAATTTTTACGCCACATCGAACGCACCAGAGTCTTAGTGCATCTCGTGGATATGAATTCAGAAGATCCCGTCAAGGACTACCAAACCATCCAACAGGAATTACTCGCCTACGGTCGCGGTTTACCCGAATTGCCCCAGATTATCGCCCTGAATAAATTAGACACAGGCGATCGCGAATTTGCCGACTTCATTGCCGAAGAACTGCGCAAAATTACCGACCACGAGATTATGACCATTTCAGCAGTCGCCAGAACAGGTCTAGAACCCATGCTCCAACGCATCTGGGAAATCCTCGACGCATTAAACGCCGCAGAAGCAGAACAAAAACGCCTCGAACTAGAATTAGTCCAACGGGCAGAAGCCGAAATGATGGCAAGGTTCGGCACGGTAACCCTAGATGAAATAAACGAAGAAGAATAACCACCAATTCTGGTTTACTGATAACTGTAAATGGTGGGTTCTGGTGAAGTTATTTCTCACTTTACTCACCCTACAATTTGATATCTGATGTCTGATATCTGATAACTGAAAAATGTCGACTATTGTTGTAAAAATTGGGACATCCAGCCTCACCGATCCAGCGACTGGGATGCTTGCCTTAGCCACCATTGGGACGTTAGTGGAAACCTTGACGCGGCTCAAACAAATGGGACATCGGGTGATTTTGGTGTCATCGGGGGCAGTCGGCGTGGGTTGTGGTCGCCTTAATCTCACAGAACGTCCGAAAAAAATTGCCGTTAAACAGGCAGTGGCAGCGGTCGGTCAGGGTCGCTTAATTCGCCTCTATGATGATCTGTTTTCCAGTCTGCAACAGGCGATCGCCCAAGTCTTACTCACCCGCCGAGATCTGGTAGACCGCACTTCTTATCTAACTGTCCAGGAAGCCCTCAACGCCATGCTAGAACTGGGCGTGATCCCGATTGTGAACGAAAACGATACCGTCGCCGTCGATGAACTGAAATTTGGCGATAACGATACCCTTTCCGCCCTCGTTGCGAGTCTGGTGGATGCCGATTGGTTGGTGCTATTGACCGATGTCGATCGCCTCTACTCCGCCGATCCCCGCCAAAATCCCGATGCCCGTCCCATTCCCCTCGTCAGTTCCGATGAACTGTCCAACCTCCAGGTGGATGCAGGTTCCAGCGGTTCCCAATGGGGTACAGGCGGGATGCAAACAAAACTTACTGCCGCCCGGATTGCCACCAGTGCCGGAGTCCGCACCGTGATCACCCAGGGCACAACCCCCCAAAACCTGATCAAAATTGTCCAGGGAGAAGATATTGGTACACATTTCGAGGCGCAACCCCAAGCGGATAATGCCCGTAAACGTTGGATTGCCTATGGTTTAGTCCCCCAGGGCATCCTCACCCTCGATGATGGGGCGATCGCCGCTCTGACCCAAAAAGGCAAATCCCTCCTCGCCGCTGGCATTAGCCAAGTGGAAGGTACATTCACCGTCAACGATGCCGTCGAACTCAGAACGAAAAACGGTTTGGCGATCGCCAGAGGACTCGTCAACTATAACTATCAGGACATTACCAAAATCCAAGGCAAACATTCCAAACAAATCACCGAAATCCTCGGCTACAGCGGCGCAGACACCGTAATTCACCGCGATAACCTCTCACTACTGATTCCCTCCCCTACAGATATGGGACAATAGAACGAGCAACGCTTCCCAAGGCATAGACGCAACGGCATGGATCTTAAAACAAACCTTTTAGAAACGATCGCAGGCAAAAACCGAGGACTCCTTACCACCGAAGTAGATCGAGCCAACATCCTCATGATCATTGACCGCCTCGAAGATCAAAACCCCACCCCCAAACCCCTCGCTGCCACCGCCCTCCTCGAAGGGGATTGGCGACTTATTTACACCACCAGCAAAGGTATCCTCGGCATTAACCGTTTTCCCCTGCTACAACTCGGACAGGTTTATCAATGCATCCGTCCTGAACAGCGCAAAATTTATAACATCGCCGAAGTGGAAGGTATCCCCTTTCTCGAAGGTTTAATCCTTGTGGAAGCCACCTTTGAAGCGGTATCCGATAAGCGTGTCAATGTCTTTTTCCACCGCTTTCTCCTCGGCGCACAAAGACTAATGAATTACCGTTTTCCCAAAGGCTTAGTCGAACAGTTAACGGCGGGTAAAAAGTTTGCACCCATCGATTTTGGTATTAACAATAAAGACAATAACGGTTGGCTAGAGGTGACCTATCTTGACGAAGATCTACGCATTGGGCGCGGCAATGAAGGGAGCGTCTTCGTACTCAGTCGCGAAAAGTATTGAATTAACTGTAACTAAACTAACGGGCAGTAGGAGGTAAATCTTTGGGTTTTAATTTTTTTAGGATCAAGTTTTAGGGTCAAACACCCTCAAAACCCCTAAAAAACTAAAGACCCGGAGTCCACGCCTATCTCAAGCATCCCGTATTGCTGCTACCTTCCGGTCCTGACAAGGTTTGGGCGTTGGGATCGCATGAATCCGAGCCAGATAAGACTATAACACAATTTGCCAATGGGTTTTCAATCCGTCGCTAAAGGACGCGGTGACAAGGCGACACGGTGAGTGGGGAAGGGAGCTATTTTAAGTCCATGGTCATGGTCAATTTATGCTCAAAACCTTCCAATTGACATACTCCGGATCTCCGTTTCCCCCTATCTCCACGTCCCCCTTCCTATTGATAGAAAGGAAAATCGTTATATCCTTCGCGACCCGGTGTGGAATACCAGGTGGACATATCTGCATCGGGGTTCAGCGCCCAATCGTTGGCGAAACGTTCGACTAAATCGGGGTTGCTGATAAAGTAACGACCGAAGGCAATCATATCGGCTTGACCTGTGGCGATCGCCACCTCAGCGGTTGCTTGGTCATAGCCACAATTGCCGATTAAAGTACCGTGATACACGGCGCGAAACTCACTGAGAGTCATCGGTTCACCCAGTTGATGGAACCCAAAGGCAAGACCATCGACGAGGTGGAGATAGGCAAGATTATATTGATCGAGGGTTTGCGCGACATAGAGAAATTGCTCCCGAAAATCCGGTGAACCCATGTCATTAAACACCCCATTGGGCGATAGACGCACACCGACCCGTTCAGCTCCCCAAACCTGGCTCACGGCTTCCACAACTTCCACGAGCATTCGGGTGCGATTTTCGATGCTACCCCCATATTGATCGGTGCGTTGATTGGTACGCGCCTGGAGAAACTGATCGAGTAGATAACCATTTGCCGAGTGAATCTCCACACCGTCAAAGCCTGCTAACTTGGCATTCTGGGCGGCAAGGCGATATTCCTCCACAATGCCGGGGATCTCTTCCGTGGCGATCGCCTGGGGGGTTTCATAGGGGAGCTTACCGATGGGCGTATAAATTTCCTCACCATTCTCAATCTTGATTGCCGAAGGCGCGATGGGCAATGCACCACCATGGAAAGCACTATGGGAAACCCGCCCCATATGCCAGAGTTGCAAAAAGATTTTTCCGCCCTTCGCGTGGACTGCCTCTGTAGTCAACTTCCAGCCCTCAACCATCGCCTCGGTATAAATGCCAGGGGACTCATTCCAACCGTTCGCTCTGGGGGAAATCGTGGTCGCCTCAGAGACAATCAAACCCGCCGAAGCTCGCTGGGCATAATGTTCCGCCATAATGGCATTGGGAAGGCGCTCTTTGCCAGCCCTCGCACGGGTCAAGGGAGCCATCACAACGCGATTGTTCAAGGCAAGACCTTGGAGGTTAATGGGTTCAAGGAGTTTAGGTGAAGAAGTAGACATCGAAAAACTAATTCCTGTTTATTTTTGACTTATCAGTCAATTATTGGCACTTAGCTAGTATGACAGATTCTTTAAAAAATGGCTGTCCCCTTTAAATCATCAGTTTGTTTACTTGTTTTATTTTTGGGTGAATTTTAGGTAAAGTAGGGGCGATCGCCTCATCTAACCATACGAACAACATACACAACAAACAATATTCAATGCTTATTTCACCCGATTACCGCAAGTCATTTTTTAAAGCGCCAATTCAAATTTGAAGTGCAACAGCTAGGGTCTTTCTGAAGAGGGACTCATAAGGATATTCTGATGTTAAGCAAAACAATAAGAAATCCCTATGAGTTACACCCATTTTAGCATCTCAGACAGAATACAATTGCATCG
>JBIKYI010000572.1:0-2553 GCA_044355355.1 Limnothrix sp.
TCCGTTATGAGATGTCAATCCGTCAAACCTTTTATAGGAACGGATTTTAAGCGATTTTAAAATCCTTAACCTACTTTTTCGTTCCAATGCTACTCAACCCCCTTGTCGAACTATAAAATCGGAGTCTGTCTCCCCAAGCGGATCAGCAGGATCTCGCAGCACCGGACATTACCCAAATGCGTCGCATTGCCGCAGAGCAACTTGTGAGCTATGGGATTGGACGTAAGGTGAATGAGCAAACAGGTCAACGGGAGTTAATGGACTCGGAAATTTGGATTTGGGTGGTGCAGCCCGATGGCAGAGTGGATTTTCGTCGTCAGGATTTACAACCCCTCATTGATCAAGGTTTAACGATCACCGATTTGGTTTTCGATAGTCGTTGTTTTGGCGATCGCGCCTGTCTGTTACGGAGTCAGGTAAGACGAGGCAATCGCGGCTGATCACGTTCTAATCGTACCGACGTGAATTTTGATCCCAATCTCAGCGAATTACATAAATTACTGATTGCACCGATCCAAAGACGGCGTAATCGGTTTATCGCGCTCCTTGATGGGGGCCGGCGTACCGAGCGTGGTGGTTTCCCTCTGGCAAGTACCGGACGAATCCACATCAGATTTGATGATCGAGTTTTACCGACATACCGACAACTCAAGGAGAACCCGAATAAAGCCCAAGCCCTGCGACAGGCGATGTTAGCCAACCTGAAAAAATAACCCCAACCCCGCGACTGGGCAGCCTTTTCCCTCATGGGTGAGAGCTAAGGGGCGATCGCCACCAAGATCTCCAAGTAAACAAAAAACCTCCCCTAATTAAAGAGAAGGTTTTTTAGAGGGATTTGTTATGGTATGCGGATGGCGAGACTCGAACTCGCACAGCGTGAGCCACACGCCCCTCAAGCGTGCGTGTCTACCAATTCCACCACATCCGCTTGTTTTTTTGACCTTTAAAACATTAGCATAGGCATCTTAATTTTGCCAATACCCCGACCGCTTTTATTTTTCAATTTACCTGTGTCAATTGACTTGAACTTTACGCAAACCACCCGAAAATTAGATTCTCTACTGATAAACCTTACGGGGGGGCTGAGGCTCACTAGGGCGATCGGCATAGGATAATTCATGGCGCATTGGTTCCAGCTTATTCGCCAATTGAATTTGCTCTTGGAGTTGGTCGGTAGAAGACACCAGTTGGCTTAAGCCATTGACCAGATCAATCAAATTTTTACGGAACTGGGGATCACCCGTTAGTTCGTCTAAATCTGAAGTGATTTTCTGGGTATTTTCAAAAGTCACTCGCGCTGCATCTAGGGTTTTTTGCAGGGCTAGTACATTTTCTGGATCATTTAACGCCACAGAAATATCCTTCAGATTCTCAGAAGCCGTTGCCGCATTCGCTGTCAAAGTGGTTAAATTCCCAATCAGTTCGGTGGTATTCGCTGAAGCAATACCTGCATTAACCTGCTTGAGAGTCCCCTCTAGGGTCACCATTACCTGCTGCATGCGATCGCCCGTTTGACTGATGCTATTGAGGGTACTGACAATCGTTTGCCGATTTTCCACAACGAGGGCATTCAAGTTGGTCGTTAACTCATTAACCTTACCCAACGTTTGACCAAGCTGATTAGAACTCGTAACCGCCGCACTAGTAATAGACTGAGCCTGACCAGAAAAGGTTTTGATTTCCCCCTTTACTTGCTTCGACACTTCCGTCAATTCCTTCGTTAACACCGCAATCTGCTTGGCTGCCTCATTAGAATTTGCCGTTAAAGTCGTGATCAGCTTCACAAATTCGGGATCACTAAACGTTGAACTGAATTTTTCGGTACTGCGGAGCATCTGTTCAAAACTGACCCCAATTCGCCCTTCAATGGTGTCGTTATTACAGACGATGGAGCCAGACTTTTGACAATCCGCATCCAGAGGATTCAGGGAAAGTTCTGACTGATTGAGTTCGCGCTTGGGTACGATCTCCAAGGTTGTATCTCCCACCAATCCGGCTTGGTTGGCTTCGACGATCACATCCTTGGGAATAATCAGCTCTGGGGACAGGATTTCAATCGAGACATCTACGCCATTGGTATCTGCTTTCACCGCAGCAATTCGACCCACCTCCAAGCCTCGATAACGGACGCTTGCCCCCTCGCGCATACCATTGGCATTTGCAAACCGCGCATTGATGGTGTAGGTCTTAGGGCTAAAGGTTTTGCCTGTCAGCCAGATCAGCACGACACCCAGCAGGGAGACACCCGCAAAGATGAATAAACCGAGGCTGCCTTCTTTAATCGTCCGAGATCGCATTGGATTCGATGGTAGGTATGGTTGATAAAGTAAAGTTTCGTTTCTAAGTTACGTTTCATTGTATGGGTGATTTCCCCGATTGAGCCGATATCTAACCGATTACTTTGATCGGGCCTTCTACTGAGGCGCTAAAAAACTGTCTGACGAGGGGGTTATCTGTTTGGTCAACTTCATGGACGGAACCTGACCATTGAATTTTGCCGCCGTAGAGGAAAATGACGCGATCGGCGGTGCGGCGGATGGTGCTGTCCTGGTG
>JBIKYI010000574.1:0-2544 GCA_044355355.1 Limnothrix sp.
AATGGGTGTAACTCATAGGGATTTCTTATTGTTTTGCTTAACATCAGAATATCCTTATAAGTCCCTCTTCAGAAAGACCCTAGGTGTTGCACTTCAAATTTGAATTGGCGTGAAATAAAAGGTCGAACCCCCCACAATTTCCCCATTCGTCTGTTGGCAAACCCATTCTTGATCTTGCTCCCGACAGACAACACCACGACTTTCAACCCAGATTTCTCCCCCCATCAACGCCACTAAACCTTTACAAATTGACAACCCTAAACCCGTTCCGCCATAATGCCGACTCGTTGACGCATCTGCTTGGGTAAAAGCTTGAAACAATAAGGGCATTTGCGTCGCATCAATCCCAATGCCCGTATCCTTCACTGCAAAAAGTAATTCATACTGTTCTAATTCTGGCAACAAACGAGAAGAAACAGTGACCGAAACAATGCCGTTTTCTGTAAATTTTAGGGCATTTCCCACAAGATTTAATAAAACTTGATGTAGACAACGATTATCCCCAAAAACAAGACTCGGTGTCCCAAATTCACAAACATATTCTAGTTGGTTTTGTTTGGCGATCACCTGGGGATTTAGCAAGCTATAAACTCCTGAAAAAACATCCTCTAAGCTGAAGATTTCAGCATCTAAAGTAAACATTCCAGATTCAATCTTTGACAAATCCAAAATATCATTAATTATACCTAATAACGTTTTACTACTATTCCGAATAATATTTAAAAATCCCCGTTGCTGAGATGTCAATTCCGTATTTTGTAAAACCTGAGTCATCCCCAAAATTCCATTCATTGGCGTGCGAATTTCATGGCTCATATTCGCTAAAAACTCACTTTTTGCCTTTGTTGCTGATTCCGCAGCTTTCTTCGCCTCTGCCAAATCCATTTCAATTTGCTTCAAATCTGTCACATCGTGCAAATTCGCGACTATGCCAGAAATAGATCCATCCAACTCAATACAGGGCGTATATTTAACAGAAATAAATCGATTCACTTGATCAGGATAATTAAACCAAGCCTTATATTGCACCTGTTCTCCCATTAAACAACGATCCATATAAGGCTTAATCACCGTTGTAAACACCTCTGAACCCATCAAATCGGCGATCGAACGACCAACAACTTCAGTAACAGGTTTTAGATGCCAATTTAAATAGGTAGGATTCACAACTTGATAACAATAATTACGATCAACCAGAAAAACGCCATCCATCGTTGCGGAGATAATGCGTTCATGCCGTCGTAAACCATATTCCGCTAATTTCCAGCTAGTAATATCACGTATCGTAATCGTAAAACCATCATCTAATTTGACCGCAAAGACATGATGCCAACGCCCGTTTATCTTGGGATAATAAATATCTTGCTGCAATGCTTGACCCGTTTCAACAACCTCCACTAAGCCTTGAAAAAGATGGGGCGCAATATTATTTAAAAATCGTCGATTCACAATCTGACCAGTCAACTCCTCCTGATTACCGCCAACTATTTGAGCGATGACCGGATTAATCACCAGACAACGAAACTGTTCAATTTTCCCCGTCTGTTGATTGCGTATTGCCTGCGTAGAAGCAATGCCATCTAAAGAAGAATTCAAAACACTAGCAATTAATGAGCGGAATTGATGGAGTATTTTTTCGGTATCTTGATGTTTGAGGATCTCCTGCTGAAGAGATTGCTTTTGATGCTGAATCGTTAATTGATTTTCAATTCTTGCCAATACCTCTTCGATTTGGAAAGGTTTTTTAATATAATCGACACCGAGCAATTGCAAAGCTTTAAGTTTATCAAAAGCTTCATCTAGAATACAAAAAAAAATGATAGGAATATCCTTGAGTGTGGGATCTGATCTAAAGAGTCTGCAAGTTTCATAGCCATCCATACCCGGCATTTTTATATCTAATAAAAGAATATCTGGGGGTTTAACTCTTGCGATTTCAATTGCGCTCTGAGCATTGGTGACGCAATACACAGTGTATTCTTTTTGGGTTAGTAAATTATTTAATAGTGGTAGGTTATTGGGGGTGTCATCTACCAACAAAATATTACCTTTAGTTTGAATTTGCGATATTCTATCATTCATCGATTACCTTCCTTGATTACTTATTTGTTGTTGTTTAATTAATGGGCGTAAGGTTATTTTAAGTTGATGCTATGCTGTACCTTATTTTTTAAATATTTCATTTAGTCTTTTATTTGGTGTTACTGAGTAATTAGTGGTTTGGGAAGTTGAATAATTTGTTCAAATTTAAGGAGACAAAGAATAAAATACTCATGTGCTCCCCACCCAGCAACGGAAACATTTCTTAAAAAACAGCGATCGCCCATCCTGCTGCTAGCCATAAGGAAAAACCCGTCTTCAAGATGACAGGAATTGTTTTGAACACAAGAAAGACAAAAATGCCGTAACCAATAGCGAGGAGTAAAACCTCAATCCACCATTGCACATTCGTAACATCCAAGCCCAATGTCCTGGGAACAGCCAGTGAGTGATGAACAAAATACTTAATATTCGTTTTTTTTGTTTGTCATTGATATTCAATGC
>JBIKYI010000573.1:0-2544 GCA_044355355.1 Limnothrix sp.
GCCCCACAAACTCCGCCAACTTCCGCTCAAACTCCCGGTGCTGGCGGGTCGAACCATTTAATAAACGAGAACCCGTTAAACTCGGCCCCTCCTCCAAAGCCGCCTTTGCCGTCGCCTGACGTACCCGGTCATCCGCCGTCAAACCCAAATAATTATTCGAGCCAAGCATCACCAACTGACGACCTTCAAAAATACAAGTCGCTCCCTCATTCCGCTCTAATTCCCGAAAATAAGGCAACAGACCCGATTTTCTGAGCTGATCCGGCAATTCAAATTCCCTAGCCCGTTGCAACACATCATTGCTCTTTTTATAAACCAGTTTCAACCGGGAATCCATATCGATCTCAGACGAAGATTCTGCCCCACCACTCTCCTTCTCTGTCTCCGGTTGGGCTGGATCTGCCGAAGTCGCGGAAGTCTCCGAAAAGGTCAAAATCTCCCTCGCCAACTGCGCCACGGTAATGTCTTCAAAAAACTTCTCCATGGCGATCGGTACACCGAAATTCGTCTCGATGTAGTTTTTAATCTCCACAGCCTGCAACGAATCTAAGCCCAAGGTACTAATCTGCTGATGGGGCTGGATCGTGGTGCTGGGAATGCTGAGACATTTGGCGATCTCCTCACATAGTTCAAGAATTAAAGCGGGTTGATCCTGGGGTAACGCCACCGCTGGGGTGACGGGCGGAGTCTTGGGAGGCATCTCCCCAAAAATACTAGAACCCACCACTAACAATTCCTGGTTCAGAAAAGCTTTGCGGCAGGCACTACGCTGAATTTTGCCACTCGAGGTTTTGGGAATGCTACCCGTTTTAATGAGCAGGACGGCATAAATCTGGATTTCGTGGGCGGCGGCAACCTGTTGCCTGATTTCGCCGATCACCTCATCGGGGTCAAGATCCCTGAGGTAAGTTCGTTTCACCTCCTGGACAATGACCAATCGTTCCTGACCATCGACCTCTACCGCAAAGGCGGAGCCGCAGTTTTCCCGGAGGGCTGGGTGGGCTTTCTGGGCGGTTAATTCGATATCTTGGGGATAATGGTTTCTCCCTCGGATGATGATCAGATCCTTGAGTCTACCCGCGACAAAAAGTTCGCCCTGGTTGACAAAGCCGAGGTCGCCTGTGCGCAAAAATGGGAGCTGACCGTTACCATTGCCGTTGCTCCCGCTGCCATTGCTATGCAAGCTAGCGTGAAAGGTCTCTTTGGTGGCGACAGTAGCGTTCCAATAGCCTGCAGCAACGCTGCCACCACTGACCCAGATTTCGCCAATTTGTCCGTCTGGGCAGGCGGTATGGGTCTCTGGATTAACGATGGTGACGGTGGTATCGAGGTAGGGACGACCACAGCCCACAAATTGACGGCTGTCTGGATGGGTCTCTGGACTGGCGATCGCCGTGGGGTTGGCTTCATCAACAAGCACCGTTTCCACGATGGGATTAGCACTCTTCTTGCCCCCCGTCACAAATAAAGTGGTTTCCGCCATGCCATAGCAAGGATAAAAAGCATTGTGCTGGAAGTGACAGGCAGCGAATTTTTGACTAAATTTCGTCAGGGTTTCCGCCCGGACAGGTTCTGCGCCACTGTAGGCGAGATCCCAACTACTCAAATCCAACTCAGCTAATTGCTCTGGGGAAATTTTATCGACGCAGAGATCATAGGCAAAATTGGGGCCGCCGCTGGTGGTTGCCTGATATTTAGAAATCGCCTTTAACCAACGCAATGGGGTCGCCAAGAACGCCACCGGGGGCATCAACACACTGGGAAAGCCCACATACAGCGGCTGTAATACGTGACCGATCAAGCCCATATCGTGGAACAACGGCAACCAACCCACCCCAACGCTCCGTTCGCTATGACCGAATGCCTGTTGGATTAACTGTTGATTGTGAATAATGTTGCCATGGGTGACCATGACTCCCTTGGGTGTACCTGTGGAGCCGGAGGTGTATTGTAAAAAGGCAATATCTGTGGATTTGGCAGCGTAGGGTTCAAAATCCTGGGGATCCGTCGTGAGGGTATCGGAGGCGACGAGGGTGAGTTCGGTGGTTGCGTCCCAGCGTTGTTCGATTTCGTTGAGATTGGCGGTGGTGGTCAGGGCGATTTGGGCTTGGGCATCCTCGGCGATCGCCAACAACCGGGATAATTTTTGATTCCGTTTGGGGGGATAAATCGGTACTGCCACGACTCCCGCATACAAACAACCAAAGAACGCCTTAATGAACTCTAAGCCGGAGGGATACAACAACAGCGCTCTCTCGCCTTGCCAGGGGCGTAAATAAGCGGCGATCGCCCGCGCTTGCTGATCCAATTCCCGATAGGTCAGTGCCGCCGATTCCGTTTCGCCATCCTGCAAAAAAATATAGGCCTGTTGATCGGGCTGGTACTGTGCTCTATAACTGAGTATGTCCAACAACGAAGTATGGGTTCTTTGATTGTTCGGTAGTAGTACCATAAAGCAATGAATTTTAGTTTTATTTTTTTAAAAGTTCATCAAGCTAAACTTCCTCAGACTATAGAAGGAGACAAATTAGCTTTTGTATGTTC
>JBIKYI010000058.1:0-9562 GCA_044355355.1 Limnothrix sp.
AACTGCACCATTGCTTCTGTGTTGCTGAAGTGGCTAGATAGCAAGGGCATTCCGACCCATTTTATTGATCAACCTAAGCCCAATGAAATGCTGGTGAAGGCGGTGACCATTCTGCCTGTGGAGGTGGTGGTGCGCAATATTGCGGCGGGGAGTCTCTGCAAACAAACGGGTTTAGCACAGGGTACGGTGTTGCCTCAGCCCTTGGTGGAATTTTTCCTGAAGGATGATGCCCTGGGAGATCCGCTCCTGACCCGCGATCGCCTGATGTTGTTGAACATTGTCACCGAAGATCAATTGGCACAACTGCGGGATTATGCCCTGCGCATTAATGCCTTGATGCAGGAATTTTTTGGGCTGTGTGACATTACCCTGGTGGATTTCAAAATTGAATTCGGCACGGATAAGAATGGCACGATTCTCCTTGCCGATGAAATTAGCCCGGATACCTGCCGTCTCTGGGATCAAACCGTCACAGATCCGACTGCGCGGGTACTCGATAAAGACCGTTTTCGTCAGGATCTCGGTCAGGTGGAGGATGCCTACCAGGCGGTACAGGCTCGTGTCCTCGCCCAAGCCCAAAAACTTGCGGTGTAGAGCGCTATCAGGAAAAATCTGGCGATCGCCCTAGGGATGAGACAAGGGCGGCAATACATCACTAGAAACATAATGATCAATTGCACGTCTATCGACTCTGGTACAATCCAGCAGAATAGATTAATCTGTTGGAAAAATTTACTGAAACGTATTTACAGACATTTTGCAGATGCTGTGATGCGCTGTTCTTAAACTTTCGATTGACCTGGTGTGTGGACGTGCAAAAAAAACAACATCTAGACCGCTTTGACCCCCGACCCCTAGCTCTATGGGCTATTCTGGCTGCATTTAGCTCCATGTCCCCGGCTCAGGCAGAAACTCGTCAGGCTGTGACCGACGGGCTTTCGACTGATGCGGTGGCAACGGAAGTTCAAGAATCGAGCATCAACCCAGATGCGCAAGGTGCAACGGTACAAAATGTACAACCTGTAGAATTAGCCGCGAATCCCAGTCCGGCGATCGCCGCCGCAACGACCAATGCTGTGTTCGAAGCCGCTACCCCCGAACCCATGGCGAGTGAGACAATCCCTACCGTCACCCCCTCGGAGGTTGCCCCCGCTGAAGTTGCACCAGTCATTGTGCCCCAGGCAGTCGCCCTCAACGCCAACAAGACTCCGGCAGCAACCGATGCCACAACACCGACCGAACCCGCTACCATTAGCCAAAATGTCATTGCGCCCAATACACCAGACACAAGCAACTCGGACTCAGAGCCTAGGGTGCTGATTGGTGAGATCGAGATCGTCGGGACAGGCGGCAATGCAGAACTGGATCAGGCGGTGGTCAAGGCGATCGAAACCCAGGCGGGACGACCCAGCACGGTTTCTCAAATTCGCAATGATGTGAATCGCATCTATGCCACAGGTTTATTTGCCAATGTCCAGGCGATTCCTGAAGATACGGATCTAGGGGTTAAGGTCACCTATCAAGTTGTCCCGAATCCAGTTCTCACCAGCGTTACGGTGCAGTCTCTCCCCCTCGACAGTGCCAAGCAAATTACGCCCCCTGAGGTTGTGCAGAGTATCTATGGCGATCGCTATGGTCAGATCATTAACCTCAACGACTTCCAGGAAGGTAGCGGCAAATTAGGTCAACTGGAACAGTGGTATCGCGACAATGGTTATGACCTCGCCAAGGTCATTGGGATCGATGAACCCACCCCCGACGGCAAAATTACCCTAGTCGTCGTAGAAGGGGTGATCGAGGATATCAAAGTTAGTTTTATTGATGAAAATAATGAGTCAGTTGAGGGCAAAACCCGTGACTTTATCATTACCCGTGAATTGCAACTCAAGCCCGGTGATGTGTTTGATCGGAACATTGCCCAACAGGATTTACAGCGGGTCTTTGGTTTAGGTCTATTTGAAGATATTCAGCTTGAATTTGCTGGCGGGGAAAAGGATCCCACCCAAGCGATTCTTAACATCAAGGTGATCGAAGCAAATACAGGCTCGATCGCCGCCGGTGGTGGTATCAGTTCTGCCAGTGGCTTTTTCGGGACGTTGAGTTATCAGCAGCAAAACTTGGGTGGCAATAACCATCGCCTCGCCACAGAGTTGCAGCTAGGGACAAGGGAAGCCCTGTTTGATGTGTCCTTTACGGATCCCTGGATTGCCAATGATCCCTATCGCACCTCCTATACGGTCAATGCTTTCCGTCGCCGTTCTCTCTCGTTAATTTTTGATGGTGGTGATACAGATGTGGATCTACTCGAAAGTGGCGATCGCCCCCGTGTGAACCGTTTAGGTGGTGGTGTGACCTTTAGCCGTCCCCTCTCGAAGGATGTCTTTGCCCGTTCGGACTGGAGTGCCTCGGTCGGCTTCCAATATCAACGGGTCAGTGTCACCAACCAAGATGGTGATGTGGAATTTATCGATCAAGCAGGCAAACAACTCAGTTTCTCCGACACTGGGGAAGATGATTTGTTCAGCCTCCGCTTTAACTTGGTACGAGATAAGCGTAATAATCCCACCGAGCCGACTGGTGGCTCCATTACCCGCCTTGGCTCGGATCAAACCTTACCCTTTGGTTCTGGCAGCATTTTCTTTAACCGCCTACGGGCAAGCCATACCTTCTACATGAAGTCGCCATTCAAATTGCCAACTCCGGCAAAGGAAGGAAACCATGTACTCGCGTTTAACCTCCAGGGGGGCGTAATTATCGGGGATTTACCACCCTATGAAGCTTTTTCCCTCGGTGGTAGCAACTCGGTGCGGGGTTATGAGGAAGGCGCTGTCGGTAGTGGTCGCGATTACTTCCAGGCCTCTGCGGAATATCGTTTCGCTCTTCGCGGATTATGCAACGGATCTCGGTACTGGGAAGGATGTTCCTGGGGATCCGGCGGGAACCCGTGGTAAGCCCGGCAATGGTTTTGGCTATGGCATTGGTCTGCGTATCCAGTCTCCCTTGGGGAATATTCGGGTTGATTATGGCTTGAATGATGACGGTGAAAGCCGTGTCCACTTTGGCATTGGTGAACGTTTCTAAGTTTTGATTGTAGATGTGATATTGGGGGGAGGCTTCCCCCTTTTTTGTTATGGCAAAAACGCTTCAACGGACGGTGGAATGTGCTGGGATTGGTCTCCATTCGGGGCAATTGACTAGGGTGAAATTGATGCCTTGCGATCGCCGGATCGGTCGGTATTTTGTGCGGACGGATTTACCGGAGCAGCCGGAGATTTTGGCGGATATCAGTGCGGTGGGACAAACGATGTTGTCTACGGAGTTGGGGGAGGGCGCAGCGAAGGTCAGAACGACGGAGCATCTGTTGGCAGCGCTGACGGGCTTGGGGGTTGACCATGTGCGCATCGAGATTTCTGGGGGGGAATTGCCGCTGTTGGATGGTTCGGCAAAGGATTGGGCAGCGGCGATCGCCCAGGCAGGCATTCAAAATTTAGATGACACTCAAACCGTGACACCGATAGTGACGGAACCGCTGTGGATTCGGGAGGGGGATATGTTTGTGGCGGCATTGCCCTCGACGGAATTGCGTTTTAGTTATGGGATTGATTTCCCCTATCAGCCCATCGGCAATCAGTGGCACAGTTGGAGTCCGGCGGCGGAAGCGTTTGATGTGGCGATTGCCCCGGCGCGTACTTTTGGGTTTGCGGATCAGATTGAGCAGTTACAAAAAGCGGGTTTGATTCAGGGGGGAAGTTTCGACAATGAACCTGCTCGCCATAAGTTGCTGGATCTCATTGGCGATTTGAGTTTGCTTGGCACAATTCCCACTGCCCATTACCTCGCCTACAAAGCCAGTCATAAATTACATACGCAACTCGCTAAGCAACTGCATCAATTGTTGTTTTAGGTGTTGTTTAGGCTGTTTTCTTCAAGTTAAATCACAAATATTAGCGATTTGGCGATCGCCCTTGATTTGATTTCTATAATTGGGGCGATCGTCTTTGTTATTGCCCGATGCAGAAAACAGAACTCACCCAGCCAGAAACTATCGATTTTTCAGAGCATCCAGAGCTAATTAGTTCGTTTAAAACTATTTTGGGTGAAGTCGAGACAGTTCTTGATATTTTGCAGCGAGAACAAATTGATTTTGAGTTATTCCTTAAAATTAGTGATGGTTTGTTAAAAGACTTTCGTGTAGCCATCAATCAATATCCAGAAGCACAATTATTTTATGAACAGAACTGGGATAATTTACATGGATTAGAGTCCATTCCAGAGATCATTTCTGACTCAGAACCTGAATATATCGAAGGTAATCGAGAATATTTAATTGAGCAATTTAAGCAAATTCATCAATGTATTCAAGTCCCCATTCTTCAAGATGAAGAATATACTACCAAAACAAACATTCATTATATTCCGCAAGGAATTAATAATGATTTAGCAGTTGGTGATGATCAACTCAGTATTGAAGATGAAATCCAGGCGATCGCCGATGTTTTACTCCTCAGACAATTACAACCGCCTATAGCCGTAGGTATTTTAGGCACATGGGGCAGTGGCAAATCCTTTGGAATGCATTTGATACAGAAAAGAGTTAATGAAGTTCGTTGTAGTTATCGCGAAAAATATGAAGCTTGGGGCGAAGGATTAGAGGTAGACGATCTCGATAGAGATAAAAAACTTTCCCCCTATGTCGGTCATATTTATCAAATCAAATTTAATGCTTGGAGCTATGCCAAATCGAATCTCTGGGCAAGCCTGATGGAGGAGATTTTCTCTGAGTTAAATCAACAAATCACCTTTGAACGGCAATTAGAAAAAGCAGGGGTTGATCTCCTTACGGGAGGTAAAATCTGGGAAGCCCTCGAAAAACTCAATGAAGGCGATCGCCAATATTTTCTTCAGCAGCATTTAGATACAAATACCTTTGAAAAACTAAAAAAAATTGAACTTCAAAGTGAATTAAAAAATGAATTAATGACGACGTTGCGTCAATCCCAAAACCAAGCATTACTAGATATCGAAGCACAGGAGGAATTCCTAAAAGAGACAACAGCCGCTCTCAAGGAAAGACAATGTGAAATTGCAGAAGGAATGAATGACAATCTAGATTTAGCCTTGGCAGCAACCCCAGAATTAATTCAGAAACTCCATAAACATTTTGGCAAAGATGTTGAACTGAAAATCACCGAGAGGATTCGCACAAAAAATCCAGATTTTGATCCACAAAAAGTTAAGGATATTTTTGAAATAGTTAATGAAAGCATTAGTTTGTTTTTAGGTGATAGTAAACCTGATGTTTTTTCTACCCAAAGCTTAACCCGTTGGCTACAACATAAAAAGGTTTGGTTACCTCTATTATTATTGATTGTTTTTATATTTTTGTGCGTCTTTCTCCCATTAAAAGTTGCGCCATGGGTTGCCCATTTAATTGCTAAGAAATCCGATGTTGACTTTTGGAAAATGATCTTAGGTTTTTTCTGCTTTTTAGTACCTGGAACGCCTGCGGCAATGAAATTCCGAGAATTACTCCGCAAATTTAATGAATGGTCTCAGGAAGCAAAATTAACACTCCATGAAACTCGGCAACAAATCCAACAGCAAATGCAATTAGAAATTGAGCGAGATCCAACAGTAAAAGATCTGAATCAAAAAGCAACCCTCCTCAAAAAACAAATTGAACAAAAACGCCAACAATTACCAGAATTACAGTATGATTCCCTCTCTGAATTTTTGGGCGATCGCCTAAAGCCAGAAAATTATAGTAATCATCTGGGCATGATTAACCAAGTCCAAAAGGATTTGCAAGATCTGAGCAATAAGTTATTACCCCCGAAAGAAGAACGAACTGAAAAAATTAAAGAACTTTTCCCTCGTGGTGAACCAAGAATTTTTCTCTATATCGATGATCTAGATCGCTGTCCACCGGATCGCGTCGTCGAAGTCCTCGAAGCTGTTCAGTTACTTTTAAATACACCCCTATTTGTTGTTGTTCTAGCCGTTGATGATCGCTATGTTGCCCGTGCCCTAGAAGATGTTTATGCAGGGGTTTTAAAACGTCGTGGCAAACCGTCTGGCATTGATTACCTGGAAAAAATCATTCAAATTCCCTACAGAATGCGCCCCATTTCAGCGGATACTGTTGCACAATATCTAAGCTCACAAATTCAAATTATTCCTACAATAGCAGATGAACAATCAGCCACTCTAATAAATACTCAACAAGCAACTTCATCACCTGTAATCCAATCGACAGAAGCTAGTTTATCCAGATCCATTCAACAAATTCAGCAAGAAAATATCCCAGCTATTTCTAGCCAAAAAAATGATAATCTATCCCTACAACAGAGTAGTGATCAACAAGAACAAAATATATTGATCGCACCAGAAACCCCAAAAATAATTGAAAATCAGACTAATATTAACGAAATTAATACCATTGAGCAGGCAGAATTAGATCTAATCGTTGATTGTTGCAAATATGTTGACATCACTCCCCGCACAGGTAAGCGATTAATTAATATCTATAAAATTCTCAAAATTGTCTGGGACAAGCGCAAACATCAAGGAGAACCATCTCAGGAGATTAAACGAACGATCTTTTCCTTTTTGGCATTATCAGGTCGCTATCCAGATTTTATGCGTCATCTTTTTGAGGAAATTGATACAGAATTTCAGGAACTACCAGATACAGAAAATCATGTATTTGATCTGATTTATTTACTATATAATCTCAAGCAACAAGTACCAAAATCTGATTCCCACGCCCAACGGGAATGGCGTAAATTTGCCAGCGACATTAAACGCATGATTAGCCCCAATCCTTTTACTTTGGATAAATCAAATTTTCAGCTTGCCTTAGCCTTTTGTTTTGTGGGTGATATTGGTTATGATCCCGATGATTTTTCCCATGGTTCATCACCATTGATTTAGGCATCATTTTCAGAATCACCAATTCAAATCTAAATGAATTGCTATTTTTGTATCCATAAGTTGATTTTGAAACATTAGGCGATCGCCTGTAATCCAGCTTGCTTTAATCACAAATTGATACATCCTACGGGGAGATTCATTGAGATAATCGATCACCATTCTAGGAGTCGGTCGTTTGGCTCTAAGATCAAATAACTGCAAAACTTTTTCGAGTTGATTTTGCTCGGTTAATTCTGTGGCAATTCCTGATAAATAAACCGCTTTAATTTTCGCGGCATCATAAATTGTTAGCACAGATTTTCCTTGGTTTTGATAAATATTCTGGGAATGTTGGGCGGCGATCGCCGAAGACCAGTAAAAATTAAACGCTTCATCATAAACGAACAACAGAGGACTTCCCCAAGGCATTCCATCAACGGAACAAGTGGATAAAGTACAATAAATTTGCTCAGAGATAATTTCTTTTGCTAGGGCGATCGCCTCGGTTTGATTTGCCTCTAGGGTGTTTATCCAAGCATTTTCAGGGCAGGCAATTTGTCCATTCTGCATTCATTTTCTCCCTTTGTTAAAATCTAGTAATCCTATTGTCAGTTCTACTTTAACAATTAATAATGTCCGTGCATACAAATTTTGAGCAAATTACAACCATTACGATACCGGATAAACCCATTATCTTCTTTGATGGGGAATGCAATCTTTGTAATGGTTTTGTGGATTTAATGTTAAAAATTGACACAGAGCAAAAATTTTATCTTGCACCATTACAGGGAACAACAGCTAAACAATATTTGCCGCCGCTACCCGCAAATCCGGAAGATTGGGCGATCGCCTATGTTGACAGAAAACAGACCTATCAAGCCTCTAATGCTTGTCTTGCTATTTGTGGAAAATTAGGCGGAATTTGGCAAATTTTTACTCTATTTCGTCTATTACCTCAAGATTTTAGAGATTTTCTCTATCGTATTATTGCCAGCAATCGTTACCGCTGGTTTGGCAAAAGAGCTTGCCGTTTAATCGATAGTAATCATAATGGTAAACCGTCTCCTTTTCTCCCCTAATGAATAGTTTAAGAATAGAAGACGGTTTTTTGGTGGAGTCAATAATTAGGACAAACGATTGGATTTGCTAATCATTTCATTTGATCATTGACTGAGATGTTTTAGGCGCAATAGCTAATATTTGACCAGCCATTTCACGACGGGTTGATGTCTTAACCTCCAGCGCAACATCACAGGTTTACGCCAGAGCTTCCACCACCAGACCAGCCATGGTTGTTTGGCGAGTTCCTGTTTTGCTTGCTGCCAATCGGTTTCGGCATTGCCTGGTTTCCCTGTTTTCAGGCGCTGTTGGTAAATTTCGAAAGCCCTACTGATAATCAGTTTTGTTGGAATTGACTGGGGTTGATTAGATCGGGCGATCGCCAAGGCAGAAGGCAACTGTGGCTGATTTTTAAGTTTGGGAAAAGTCAAGCGTATCCTACTGATCCCAGCAAGCCAATGTTGGAAACGGGGGAAAATTCCTGCTCCCGGAGCTGCCAACTGGACAAAACGCTCTACCAGTCGGGGTGCAAGACGATTTGCGGCGATCGCCAGATGACTTTGCCAACCCACTGCAATTTCGGGCGTGTCCCGTTTCAGACCATGAATCAGCACTTTTGCCACCTGTTGAGGCGACATTTTGACCATCCAACGAAACGGCTGAAAATCTTGCACCATATCCGTTTCAGTTAAAGATGGCAGAAGTGCGACCACTTTAACTTGATGCTGGGCTAATTCTCCCCGCAGGGCTTGGGTAAAACCGAGGATGGCGAATTTCGTCGCGGAGTAAGTCGCCATGGTGGGGGCAGCGATCTTGCCCATTAGGCTGGCAACATTGACGATCGTCCCCTCTTGACGGGCAACCATACGCCTTGCAACTTGACGGGTAATACCGTACATTCCCATTAGATTTGTGTTGATTTCAGATTGCACATTGCTCAAGTTGGCTCGCAGGAAGGGTGCTTGATGGGCAACACCAGCACAGTTAACCAATAAATGAATGGGACCGAAATCTCGCCAAGCTTGGGCGATCGCCACCGTCACCTCCTCAAGATCAGTGAGATCCAAGGGCAGCACAATCGCTTCAACTCCAATAGCTTCAATTTCCACCGCCAAAGCCTCTAGCTGCTGACGATTTCGAGCGACGAGCAATAGCCTTTCAATCCCTTGCTGGGCAAATTCTAAGGCGATCGCCCGCCCGATGCCACGAGATGCACCTGTCACCAGAGCAGTCTTTCCAAGAATATTCATCATTAAATCCTCCAAACTAGAGGTTCCCCCCAAGGCGATCGCAGCCGAAGCTCAAGAAAGTCATAGTCTTCGGTCAATCTTCAGTTAATGGGGAACCCAGAACAAAACGCACAAAAAATACGAAACAATACCCGGCTGAACGTCCTTTCCCATGCACACATTGCTTTAAGCCAGTGAATGAGGCAAAACGGCAATCCTGCCAATGAAAATGGCTCAAGATTAATCAGCCCAAGAGATGTCCATTACTCACAAAAACATGGCTAGACTGGGATGAAATTGACTTGGGAGAAAGCACACATTCACCCAAGAATCATCAAAAAAGTCATTAAAAAACTGTTGAC
>JBIKYI010000576.1:0-2523 GCA_044355355.1 Limnothrix sp.
GGATCGGTTTAATGTAGCGGTTATAGAAATCGTCTTGGTTAATTTGCAGTTGATAGAGTTTTTCATGTTGCTCCCAACTCATTTGGAAGAGCATTTTTAGCACTTCAAAGCCGAGGATGTAGTTCAATACCTTATCCTGCTCTTGTTTTTTGATGACCAGTTGTAGGGCTGATTGCAAGTATTGTTGGGGTTGACGGTGCATATCCTGGGCGGAATGGATATAGAACTGGCGAATGTAGGTACGCAATAAACCTTCGTCAAAGGTGCTACTGATACGAAACCGATCTAGATGACGCTTCATCTGCTCTTTGGTGTCATGATCAACGAGGATCTTGGCGATGATGCCATCGGCGGTAAAGTCATCGAGAAATTGGGCTTGGTCTTGGGGTGATGCTGCGCAGAGGAGATGGCAGAGGGATAACATGTAGCGGCGCTGCTGCCATGATAATTCTTCAACCCAGTGACGTACTTCGAGGGGGAGTTGGTCTAGCATGTTCTTGGGGTAGATTCTGAATAACGTTGCTAGGGAAATTATCGGAAAAATGCCGGAAAGTTGTCAGAAAGTTATTTGTTGGTTGTCTCTTACTTCATTATAGGGAAGTTTTGGGGGAGTATTTGCGGCGATCGCTACTGTTTACATCTCCTTAATTTTTATATCTCCTGAATTTAGCTCTTCCTAGTTTGGCTTAGTTCTACTGGCTAAGATGCCTGACTGACTTCCATGATCTGGACTGGTGTTTGCTGTTTGAGTTGTGATTTGTCTTGCCATTAATATCAGCATTAATGGACAGAGGAGAACATCAGCGGCATATAGAAAAAAACTTTTGTCCCAGTGGTTGCGGCCAGTTGAATAGGACAGTCAAATAAAGCTTGCCAGTCGGGGTATTCATCAGGAAGTGGCACAGATGCACCGCTTTGAATGCCATTGCTTTCTATCCAAATTTCTCCCCCCATCATTTCTAGTAGGTGTTTACATAAAATCAAGCCTAACCCCATGCCGCCATAACGCCTTGTCATGGAATTGTCGCCCATACTGAAAGGTAAGAAAAGACGGTTAATTTGTTCTGCTTGGATGCCAATGCCAGTATCATGCAGCATGATATAAAGTTTGTCGATTATGACGGTTATTGCAAGTAAAATTGTGCCTGATTTTGTAAATTCAATGGCGTTATCAAGTAAGTAATCTATGGTCTGTACTAGGTATTGGCGATCGCCAAAAATCTCCGGAGGACAGCTTGGGGATAGCCATAGTTTGAGTTCTAGATTCGGCTTGGCTGCTAGGGCGGTGTGATAGGAGGCGATTGCCTCATTGACACAATCCCTCAGATTAAAAGCTTGATGTGTCAGCGTCAGTTGTCCAGAACGCAATTTACCAAAAATTAGTACCTGGTCAATCATGCCTAAAAGATGATTGCCACTCTCTTTAATCTGCTGAATATATTCCTGTTCTTTTGGAGTCTCTAAGGTCATTTCTAAAATTTCAGAAAAGCCAAAAATAGCATTCAATGGTGTTCGTAATTCATGGCTCATTATATTTAAAAACTCGGAATGCAGGACGGCGATCGCCTCAGCTGTCTCCTTTTCTTGTTTCATCTGCAATTGTTGCTTGGTCAGGGTTTGTAACTCTTTAATCGTTAGACTTCCCGTTTTGATCACTAAAGCCACAAAACAAGCGCCACCAAAAAAGATCAGACCCATAAGTAAGAAAATAAAACTTGTAATCTTAAAACTAATCAGTAGCACCACGCCACCATAGCCAAACAAGAAAAATATAATGAGATAATATAAAATCCGCCAATTTTTACTGGTTTTTTGTCCTTGGATCAAGGTGAGTAAGTGTCTAATTTCAAAAACAGAAAATAGCATTACCCCCGCTCCAAAAAGCACGAGAATGATGCTAATTAGTCCACTGCTCAAAGCCATGTCAAAATTAAAGTAAAGAGAATACACAGAATTAAAACCAAGCACCCATCAAAATACCATCCAGTGATCATGGCTTAACAGAACGACAATGGTTATCAAACAAAATCAGTCTGACATCAACCTCAATTCTAGTTAACCTTATGTCCTGGATTAAGCTTCAGAATGTGACACTATGGTGACGAGGTTTCACGACCATAGCTCACTGTTCTTAGAGATTTTGGCTTCTATACCAATCCTATCTGTGGAATGTTCTAGTTGTTAAAATTTCCACAAAAAAAAGCATCTGGTAATAAACCTTCAAATTTCAATACAGATGAATAGAAAAAGTGAAAAAACATAAACTAAAAAATCGAAGAATAAAGATCGACCGTTCTTGTACTCTGTTCTCTTTATCTCCCTTTCCTAAGGCAGTTCGTTTTTTAGTGTATTTTTCGAGCAAAATCTCAAACAAAAATTTTCTGCCGCTAAACAAAAAAAAGGCGTTGGTGAAGTAGAAGAGGAAAGATAGAATTGAAGAAAAAATGAACTGTCCAGAATGTCACTCCGAGCATATTCGGAAAAATGGTTTTCGTGGGGAAAAGCAGAATCATCTCTGTGTCG
>JBIKYI010000059.1:0-9464 GCA_044355355.1 Limnothrix sp.
AGGTGGTAGATTTAATTAATAATCGACCAAGAAAATCGCTTGACTATCGCACTCCGAGTGAAGTATTCTTGCTGTCATCATCAGAACCTGTTGCACTTCAGATTTGAATTGGCGTTGAATACACTGAAAAGCAGCAGATTAAGGAAGCCTATGAACGTTGGACTGCTGCCCGAGCTGGAAAGACAACCAATCAGGCGATCGCCACTGAACAACTTGCTGTTATGGCAGAGGCAAATCCTGGCATGATGTTCCGAGGCATTGTCTAGAAGGGTGTCTAGCTGAAGTTAAGGGTCATTACTGTGGTGATATTTGGTCGATATCTCACTGTTTGATGGAATAACGGATTAATTTGTCAATCAACTCAAAATAAACTGAAGGAAATGTCAGGGTGTGTCAAACAATACCCTGATTTTTTATGGCAACTTTTGTGCGAAAACGAATGCAAGAACTAGTGCAAGACCTATATTGAAGAGGAGCCTGATGCTCACCATGGAGATTCTGTAAGTCTCTATTTTTCAATTACCTTGTTCACTGTTGCTTCTCTAATGGATAAAGATACTCAGTTTATTATGCTCGTACTTGGGTTACCCATCGCGGGTCTGCTCTATGCTGGTTTGATCGTAGCGTTGATGGTGACTCAACCGACTTTTCGGGCGCATCCATTGGGTTTTGGCTTTTTGTTTTTCTTGATTCCTTTTATAATCGCTGCAACGACATGGATTCAGGCTTCGGCGAGAGCCTATCGCAATTAGCCGATCGCCATTGGTTGTTGTCACTAATGAAGGTTCAATCAAGCTATGAGTTTTATTCCGGTAATTTTGGCTGGCGGTAAGGGTGAACGGTTTTGGCCCCTGAGTCGCAATGACCGCCCGAAGCAGTTTCTGAGCTTGGATGGGTCGGGGGTGAGCTTGCTGCAAGGAACGGCAAATCGTTTATTACCGGATGGTAAATGGGCGGATCTCTGGATTGTGACGGCGGCAATGATTGCGGATCAAGTACAGGCGCAACTCCCTGATTTACCGAGTCAAAATATTTTGGTGGAACCGGAAAGACGGGATACGGCGGCGGCGATCGCCTGGACCTGTGTGGAATTAGCCAAGCATTATGACGAAAATACGGTGGTGGCTTTTTTCCCAGCGGATCACTGGATTGGAGACGAACCGAAATTTTTAGCGACCCTCAACCAAGCGGCAGCTTTTGTGGCAACCCAACAGGCGATCGCCACCATTGGTATCACCCCCGATAATCCTGCGACAGGCTACGGTTACATCGAACAGGGGGAGGTCGCAACGGACGACGATAATCACCCTATTTTCAAAGTGGCACAATTTCGTGAAAAACCTGATGTGGCAACGGCGGAAGCGTTTCTCGCAACGGGGAAATTTAGCTGGAATAGCGGCATTTTTCTCTTTTCCCTCGGTACAGCGTTGAAGGAATTTGCCCTCCATGCCCCCGAAATTTTGACCCCGCTCCAGGCAAAAGGCACGGCAGCCTATGGCGAATTGCCCAAAATTAGCGTTGATTTCGCCCTCATGGAAAAAACCCAAAACGCCTATGTCCTCCCCGCTGAATTTGGTTGGGATGACCTCGGTGATTGGCGATCGCTCGAAAGACTCTTACCACCGGACGATTCACATAATGTTAATGTCGGTAATTATGCAGGGTTTGAAACAAGCGGTGCGATTATTTATAACGAAGATCCAACCGAAACAATTGTCACCCTCGGTATTAGCGATGTGGTCATTGTGCGCCAGGGAAATGTCACTTTTGTAATCGATAAAAACCGATCCCAAGACATCAAAAAAATCCTCGGCAAACTACCAGAAGAACTACTGTAAATGAGCGGTCAAACTTGGCGCTATATTCCACCATTCGAAGCGGATGGCGCAACACAAATGGCGGTGGACGAATGGCTTTTAGAACAACATTTACAAGGAAAAATGCCGTCTGTTTTGCGGTTTTATACTTGGCAGCCCGTAGCCATTTCCCTCGGCTATAACCAACGCAAATATCCCCAAACTTGGCATGATTTGACCTACCAAGGCGCAAAAATTGAGATTGTCCGTCGTCCCAGTGGTGGGCGGGCAGTCTTACACCAAGGAGAGTTAACCTATGCTCTGATTACTTCACAGATGGCAGGCGATCGCTGTCAAGTCTATAAAGCACTATGTGAATTTCTGATTCAGGGCTGGCAAACCTTAGGAATTTCGCTCAATTATGGCGATCAAAAATGTAATTACAATCACCATGCCAGTTGTTTTCATACCTATACAAGAGCAGATTTGGTTACCCCCGAAGGCTATAAATTAATCGGTTCAGCCCAACTCCGTCGCAAACAGGCAATTTTGCAACATGGCTCAATTCGTCTTCATCCAGACCCTCAATTTTATGCACAGATTTTTGGTGAAGAACTAATCATTCCTGTTGAATTTTTTCGATTTTCTCAGTTAGACGTAATTCAAAGCCTATGTCAAAGTTTTGGTGATCGCCCACAAGTTATCCTGCAAGAAAAGCCACTGAGCAGCGACGAATGGCAACAGATCTATGAATTAAAATCCCATCAAAAAACAATAAAAACTTAAGAAACATTTTTGATATCCAGAAATTTATTTGACCTAAAATACTGGAATATTCCCGATTATTAATCCATGCCTTTATGTCCTATTCAATCCCCAATAACAACACCGAATTAAAATGGTTTGAAATGACAGAGGCGATCGCCGAACGATTTAACAGAGAATACCAAAACAAAAGACCCGATTTACCCGACGAAGTGCAAGCCCTGCCCATCTTTCTCGACTGGCAATCCGGCAAACTACAAAACCGCGTCACCTCACAATTTTGGGATCTCGCCAAACCGAAAAAAAGCCAACGTTGCCTCGATCTCGGCTGCGGCATTAGCTTCTTAATTTACCCCTGGCGCGACTGGAACGCCTACTTCTACGGACATGACATCAGCGCGATCGCCACAGAGATCATCCAAACCCGCGCCCCCCAACTCAACTCCAAACTCTTTAAAAATATCGCCAATAAACCCGCTCACCACCTCGAAGAATACGATAAACAGTTCTTTGACCTGGCGATCGCCACCGGCTTTAGCTGCTACTACCCCATTCACTACTGGGAAACCGTCCTCGAACAAGTCCAACGCACCCTTAAACCCGATAGCTTTTTCATCTTCGACGTGATCAACCCCGACGCAGACATCGCCGAAGACTGGTCAATCCTCGAAACCTACCAAGGCGCAGAAGTCTTCCTCGAAGACCTCAAAAACTGGGAAGCCCTCATCAAAAAATCCGGCGCAAAAATCGTCAAACAACAAACAGGCGAACTCTTCCACCTCTACAAAATTCGCTGGTAACCATCTCCCCCAGTACCATTAACCGACAACCCTAAAAACGCGAAAAAAGACGCTGCAAAAACAGCCCCTTATGCTACCCTTTTAAAGTTGTCTAAAAACTCACACATCTGGGATCCTTCGGGTGTTTCCGTAGAGAAATGTCCCCAGATGGAAGTTTAACCCGAATAGGAGTAAACAAAATATGCCCGTAGTATCTCTCGCAGAACTATTAGAATCCGGTGTTCACTTCGGTCACCAGACCCGTCGTTGGAACCCCAAGATGTCCCAGTACATCTACACCTCCCGCAACGGCGTACATATCATTGACCTCGTACAGACCGCCCAACTCATCGAAGAAGCCTACGCTTACATGAAAGCAGCTTCTGAAAATGGCAAACGCGTTCTCTTCGTCGGCACCAAGCGCCAAGCAGCAGGCATCATTGCCCAAGAAGCAAAACGTTGCGGTGCATTCTACATCAACCAACGCTGGCTCGGCGGGATGCTCACCAACTGGGAAACCATCAAAACCCGTGTTGAGCGCCTCAAAGAACTCGAAACCCTCCAGGACAGCGGCAACCTTGATCGTCGCCCCAAGAAAGAAGCCTCCATGCTCCGTCGTGAGTTGGAAAAGCTCCAGAAGTACCTGGGCGGCATCAAGAACATGAACAAAATCCCTGACATCGTTGTCGTGATCGACCAACGCCGAGAGCACAACGCGATCCAAGAATGTCGCAAACTGAATATTCCCATCGTCTCTCTGTTGGACACCAACTGTGATCCCCAAACAGTAGACCTGCCCATCCCTGCAAACGATGATGCGATTCGTTCCATCAAACTCATTGTTGGTAAACTTGCCGATGCGATCTATACCGGTCGTCATGGTGAAGCTGCCCGCAATGAAGACTATGCAGACTTCGACGAAATCGCTGACGATTACGAAGATGAAGATTTTGATGCCGCTGATGAAGAAGAGTAAGCCAGTATTCGCTTAGCCTCTTTGGGCGCATCTTGGGAAACATTTTTGAAGGTATTTTTAACCATGTTTTTGAAAATACCTTCTTGAAAATGTTTTCTTAAAGTATTTGATCTTTAATCGTTAAATTGTTGAATTTTTAATCTCTAAATTTTCGAAATAAACTGACTTATTAATTTCTGGGGAACAGAGAAAATGGCACAAATTTCCGCAAAGCTTGTGAAGGAACTGCGCGACAAAACTGGCGCAGGGATGATGGACTGTAAAAAAGCTCTCTCTGAAACTAACGGTGATGTTAGTAAAGCGACGGAATGGCTCCGTCAGAAGGGTATTACCTCTGCCGAGAAAAAGGCTGGTCGTATCGCTGCTGAGGGTCTGGTAGAAAGTTATATCCACACTGGTGGTAGTGTCGGTGTCTTGGTTGAAGTTAACTGTGAGACTGACTTTGTTGCCCGTGGTGATATTTTCAAGGAGTTGGCGAAGAGTATTGCGATGCAGATCGCTGCTTGCCCCAATGTTCTCTATGTGAATGTTGAGGATATTCCTGCGGAGATTGCTGAGAAGGAACGGGAAATCGAGTTGGGTCGTGATGACCTCGCTGGTAAGCCTGACAACATCAAGGAAAAAATTGTTGCCGGTCGGATTGCTAAGCGCTTGAATGAGCTTGCTCTCATGGAACAGCCTTATATCCGTGACCAAAACATTACTGTGGCTGAGTTGGTTAAGAACACGATCGCCACGATTGGTGAAAACATCCGTGTTCGCCGTTTCCAACGCTTTGTTCTCGGTGAAGGTATTGAGAAGAAGCAAGAGGATTTCGCGGCTGAAGTTGCAGCGCAAATGGGTAAGTAATGGGTTTTGAGTAATGAGTTTTAAGTAATGGGTAATGACTTTTTACTTGTTACTTATTACTCCTTACTCAATAAATTATTGACTCGCTTCAATTAACCTTCTCCGCTTGTGGGGGAGGTTTTTTGTTGGGCTTCGATATTGGCTTGGGCATTTCGTCGCCACATATGGGGTTTGATGCGGCGCAGGGCGGAACCGATGAGGCGATCGCCCCATGCTTCATCGGTGATGGTGGCGAGTTCTGTTAATGTGGGGGCAAGGTTTTGGGGGTAGGGCTGAAAATCTTCCACGTCGGTTATTTGGGCAAAACGCTGATTCCAGGGACAAACATCCTGGCAAATATCACAGCCTGCCACCCAATTTTGCAAGTGGGGTTTGATGTCTGCGGGTAAGTCCTCGGCGCGATTTTCGATGGTGTGGTAGGCAATGCAACGATTGGCATCGACCACATAAGGCTCGGCGATCGCCCCCGTCGGACAGGCATCGAGACAACGGGTGCAAGTGCCGCAATGATTAGTATGGGGCTGATCGGTCGCTAAATCGAGGGTCGTCAAAATTTCCCCAAGGAATACCCAACTGCCATAACTGCGGGTGATCACATTACTATTTTTGGCAATCCAGCCCAGACCTGCCCGTTGCGCCCATACCTTATCCTGCACGGGGCCAGTATCCACATAGAAACGGTGTTGTTCCCCAGGAAATTCCTCGCTTAACCAGTGGCAAAATTCCTTGAGTTTCTTGCTCAACACGCGATGGTAGTCCCAGCCCCAGCCATAACGGGCAATTTTGGCGATCGCCGGATCATCTGCACGCGGATGGTCAGTGTAATAATTCAGTGCGACGGAAATTACCGCTTGTACACCGGGCAAACATTGGTTGATATCCTGGCGTTTGGGACTAGCCATCCATGCCATATCCGCCTGGTAGCCCTTGTCCAACCAACGGTTTAAACGCTCTAAATTGGCTTGATATTCTGGATCTTCAGGGGCGATCGCCGCAATCCCCACCAAATGAAAGCCCAACACCTTGCCCTGAGCCTTAATCCGCATTGACCTTTGTGCCGCACTATCCACACCTATAACTCGATCTCTTTCGGCAACAAGCGGGTTTCCAACTTCAGACAATTTTTATTGCCATTCACCTGTAACTGATACTCCACCCGATCCATCAAACGTGTCATAATCAGCCAGCCATAGCCCCCCTCTTGACAAGTCGTCGGATCCGGAGCCATATAAGTCGTCAGATCAAAACCCGTTCCCGAATCCCAAATCTCCAACGCCAACATCTGACCCTTCAGTTCCAAACGCAGCAAAACAGGCACATCTGCCTGCTCCTTATGGGCATGGCGCACCACATTCGAATATGCTTCCACCAACGCCAACCGCAATCGACTCGACTGCTTCGGCCAATCCACGCGATCGCCCAACTCCACCTGAAGGCAATCTAAGAGCCAAGCTTCCACAATATTCAAAAACTTTAAATCGCTGGGAATTTGCAGTTCAGTACGCATCTTCTACAAAACCTCCAACGAAACAATCGTCTGATCATCTTCCTGTTCAGTGTAGGTCGAACTGGCAAAGCGATCTAATAATTCATGTAAATCGAAACGATCCGGATCCTGTTGAATTAATTGCCACAAACCCTCTTGATTTAACATGCGATTGCGCCCCTGAAGTAAAGACTCATCCGTAACCGTCGCTTCCGTAATACCGTCACTCGTGATTAATAGCACATCCTTCGCTGCCATCGTCAAATTACCCGCTGTCGCCTGCCAATCCGGTAAAATGCCGATCGGAATGCCCCTGGTTTTGAGATAGGTGGGTTGGCTGTCCGGGGTAAGATTTTGGTGCGACCACAACATTGGGTAAATGTGCCCCGCATTGGCGTAGGTCAGTTGATGGGTCTCCGCTCGGTAACGGGCAATCACCATGGTAATAAAACAATTGCTATTAAATAGGTCATCTGCCAAAGCCCGATTGAGGTTATAGATAATCTGCTCAGGGGAGGGGGGATTAGTCTTGTTAAGCTGTTGGCGCAGGGTCGAGAGGGCACTTGCCATAAACAGAGCCGCCGGAACTCCCTTACCGGAAACATCCCCCACTGCCAACCAAAGATCGCCATTGCTGTGCTGGTAGGTCTCGAAAAAGTCGCCGCCGACTTGACGGGCAGGGAGACAGTAGCCTTGCACCTTGAGGTTGTCCAGTTGGGGGGGATTTTGGGGCAGTAAATTACATTGGATCTGTCGTGCTACTTCCAGTTCAGTCCGCATCTGGTCTGTTTGCTGCTGGATGGTCTGGTAGAGCTTTGTTTGGGCGATCGCCAAAGCGGCTTGCTCCAGTACCGCATCCAACAATTGCAGATCCGTATCCGACCAAGGCTTCTTCTCGGCATCATGCCAAAAGCTCAACACCCCATAGGTTTTTCCCTTCCAGATCAAAGGCACAGCGAGTTGTAACCAGGTCTTTTCATCCACACAAAATTCCGTCTGGCGATCGCCACTGACCAGAGCCTTATCGAGCAAGCCACTGACCATCGGCGGTGTTTGGGGATAAGCAAAACATTCCGACGACAACTTTAACTCCGGCGCATCCATCACCGGATAAAGCACCCCATAATCCGCCTGAAAACTCGCACTCAACCGATCCACAATCGTCTGCAAAGTACTCTGATAATCCAACGACTCCCGAATCGCCCGAATCACAGAATTAACCAACGCCTCCTGACGTAGGGCACGTTCCAGCTCATTGGTGCGTTGTTTGATCACCTTATAAGTCTCCGCTGCCTGATAAATCGTCGAAGTCAACTCATCCGGCTTCCAGGGCTTCGTAATATATTTGAACACCTGCCCCGAATTAATCGCCCCCACCAAATCCTCAACATCCGTATAACCCGTTAATAAAATCCGGATTGTGTCGGGAAATCGCGCCACAGTACGACTTAAAAATTCCGTACCATTCATATGGGGCATCCGCTGATCCGAGATAATCACCGCCATCTCCCCCTCACGCTCCAAGACCTCTAGGGCTTCGTAGGCACTGACCGCCCGAAAAACTTTGAAATTACGGCGGAAGGTACGATAAAGCAGATCGAGATTATCCGTTTCATCATCGACCACCATCAATTTCAATTTGCTTTCAGTCGCAGAAGTCATGTCAGTCTTTAGTTCAACAGAAAATACCGGGATGATTTGCCATCACCGCCCATAGCCTGCATCTCGTCAGAGAATCGAGGCAACTTTAGCCGATCAATTAGCCACCCAGCTAGCCGACCAGCCCAGAACGTAATGCCCTCACTGCTGCCTGGGTACGGTCATCAGCACAAAGTTTGTTGAGGATGTTACGCACATGGGTCTTCACTGTGCCCACCGTAATAAAGAGACGTTCGGCAATTTCTGAATTACTGCAACCATCCACAATTAACTGTAGCACCTCTAATTCCCGATCCGTCAGTGGACAACTTTCGAGCAACTGTTGATCTTCTGGCGATGTGGCTTGGATACTGACCGTGGCATCACCATTACTGTCTGGGGTCTGCACTTGGTTGAGCACAATGCGGGCGATCGCCGGGTCGATCCAGCTATTTCCCGAATAGGTCGTTTTCACCGCCTCCACTAAATGATCAAACGTAATATCCTTCATACAATAGGAATCAGCCCCAGCCCCAAAAGCCGCCAGCACCGCCTCCTGCTCATCCTGGAGCGTCAGAATCAAAACCTTAGTTCTCGCTGTACCCGACCCAGATTCACCCGCTTCAGACTCAGACTGCTTTAAACGACGAGTCACTTCAATGCCATCCAGCTCAGGCAGACCAATATCAACAATCGCTAAATCCGGCTTAAGCTGCTGTAGTAATTTGAGACCATCCAAACCATTACCCGCCTCAGCAACCAAATCAATATCCGCACATTGCATCAAAGAAGTGCGTAAACCAATCCGTGTTAAATCGTGATCCTCGATGAGAACAACCCGAATTTTTTCCATGGATCTTCCAACAAGTTTTCAAAAAATATAGCACGATCAATATTCATTTATGATGAATACTTGTGTCTTTATACTTCACTTACTTCTGTTAACGCCGTGCTAGAACAATCCGTCATTTTTTCGACCTTGATGCTGACATTACTGTTAATGGTCGGTCTCTTTTTCTTTATTAAAGCATCCACGAAGGATCGTACAGAACAGATGGACTTTATTGCGCTGGAAACTGAAGAATCGGTTTTTGAGCGTTTGCAAACTTATTTTGAAAAACGTGCCTATCAAATCCAAAACATTGATGGGGTGAATAATACAGTGACCTATGAAG
>JBIKYI010000577.1:0-2504 GCA_044355355.1 Limnothrix sp.
GACCAAGAAAATCGCTTGACTATCGCACTCCGAGTGAAGTATTCTTGCTGTCATCATCAGAACCTGTTGCACTTCAGATTTGAATTGGCGTAGGGATTTATCACTTTTCTCTTGGGGAATGAGCAAATAGTGGGTAATTTTCTTGGGGTTAATGGTGAAATTGAGGGAAAAATTCATTGCGGCTGCTGGATTTGCTCAATCAGATTATAGACAGACTGGGTATCAATTGATCGCCTCCCCGATTTTTCCCTGATTGGCGTAAATGATTGACATTTGGTGGAAAGTCTTACCATTTGCCGATCGCCCCCAACTCCCCGTCAGCTTTACAATCCGAAATAGTTTGTACGATAATCAGTGGGCATTTAACACAGCGGCGAAACATGGCACAACGTATCCTTTCTGGCGTACAACCTACTGGCAATCTTCACCTTGGGAATTATCTGGGCGCAATCCAAAACTGGGTGGAAATTCAAAAGGATTACGACAGTTTTTTTTGTGTGGTGGATCTCCACGCGATTACGGTTCCCCATGACCCCAAGGTTCTCGCTGAAAATACAAGGGCGATCGCCGCGTTGTACCTCGCCTGTGGCATTGACCTCGACCATTCGACAATTTTCGTGCAATCCCATGTGAAAGCCCATAGCGAATTGGCTTGGTTGCTGAATTGCGTTACGCCGCTGAACTGGTTGGAGCGGATGATTCAGTTTAAGGAAAAAGCGCAAAAACAAGGCGAAAATGTCAGTGTCGGTTTGCTCGATTATCCCGTGTTGATGGCGGCGGATATTTTGCTCTACAACGCCGATAAAGTACCAGTTGGCGAGGATCAAAAGCAGCATTTAGAATTGACCCGCGATATCGTGATTCGCATTAACGATAAGTTTGGCTCCGAGAAAAATCCGGTGCTAAAAATGCCCGATCCGATGATTCGTGAGACTGGCGCAAGGGTGATGAGTTTGAGCGACGGCACGAAAAAAATGTCCAAGTCTGACCCCTCCGAATTGAGCCGCATTAACCTCCTCGATCCGCCCGATGTGCTGACGAAAAAGATTAAAAAATGTAAGACCGATCAGGTGCGCGGCCTGGAATTTGGCAACCCTGATCGCCCTGAATGTAATAATTTGCTCAGTCTGTACGCCCTGCTCAGTGGTCAAACGAAAGAGGCTGTTATCGCCGAATGCGCCGACATGGGTTGGGGACAATTTAAACCCCTCTTCACCGACACCGTAATTGCTGCTCTCGAACCAATTCAGACGAAATATCACGAAATCACAGGCGATCGCCAATACCTTGATCAAGTGTTACGAGACGGACAAACCAAAGCCGCCGCCGTCGCCAACGAAACCTTGAAGCGCGTTAAAGATGCCCTTGGATTTCTCCCACCCCTGTAAAATGGTTCATTACCCTTAATTTGAAAAAGCTTCCATGACCACCCGCCTGCGTCGTGCCATCGAAAACCGCGAATTTGTCGTCACCGCTGAAGTCGCTCCCCCCAAGGGCGGCAACCCTGCCCACATGCTCGAAATGGCGAAAATCCTCGGCGATCGCGTCCATGGCGTGAATGTCACCGATGGCAGTCGGGCAGTGATGCGAATGTCATCTATTGCCGCGTCTACAATCCTGTTAAATCATGGCATCGAACCGATTTTCCAAATGGCGTGCCGCGATCGCAACGTGATCGGTTTACAGGCGGATTTGTTGGGAGCCTATGCCCTCGGTTTGCGAAATGTGTTGGCGTTGACGGGCGATCCAGTGAAAGCGGGTGACCATCCCAAAGCGCGACCCGTTTTTGATCTCGAATCGGTACGTCTCTTAAAATTAATCACCAAATTAAATGGCGGCAAAGATTTTAACAACAAAAAATTAACCGATGGCAAACTGGATTTATTTGCGGGTGGTGCAGTCGATCCCCAGCTAAAAAGTTGGGCGGCGATCGAATCCCGCTTTGCCAAAAAAGTAGAATCCGGCGCAAAGTTTTTCCAATCGCAAATGATCACCGATTTTGTGCGTCTCGAAGAATTTATGAACCGTGTCGCTAGCAAATATGAAGTTCCTGTTCTTGCTGGAATTTTTCTGTTGAAATCCGCTAAAAATGCCGACTTTATTAACCGTTATGTCCCCGGTGCACAAATTCCTGACGGTATTATTGAGCGTCTTGCCAATGCAAAAAATCCCCTAGAAGAGGGTGTAAAAATTGCTGCTGAACAAGTCAAAATCGCCAAAAATCTTTGTCAAGGTGTACATATGATGGCAGTCAAAAAAGAAGAATTAATTCCACAAATTCTCGACTTAGCAGAAATAAAAGCAATCTCAAAAATAGGATCAATATTGTTGGTTTAAAATGAATCAAGAGAGAGAGAATATTTTGTTTGAACTTTTAATTCCACGTCGTCCTGTTTCCCATCAGGCAAAAAATCGACAGAATTATCAAGCATGCGCCAATTCAAATTTGAAGTGCAACACCTAGGGTCTTTCTGAAGAGGGACTCATAAGGATATTCTGATGTT
>JBIKYI010000578.1:0-2502 GCA_044355355.1 Limnothrix sp.
GTGATGTGCTGGCTCTGTTTGTATAGGCTTGAATGCAAGTCAATCAAAATCAAATTCAATTACAGGTCTAGGGCTAATTTGGCAGCGCCAACCATGCCTGCATTGTTATCAAGTTCTGCCTTGACGATTTGTAGATCGATGCGGGAGGAGGGCAAGACACGGCGTTGGATTTCAGCGTTAGTAGCGGGTAGGAAAAAATCACTGCTGGCACTAATGCCGCCGCCCAGAATGATCATTTCCGGCGTAAAAATATAGATCAAACTGGTTAAGCCTGCGCCGAGGAGTTGACCGTAGGTTTGCCAATGGGCGATCGCCTCCGGGTCTCCATTTTGGGCAAGCCGTCCTAATTCCTCAGGATCCTTGCCGGATAAACGTTTTACACCATTAATGGAACAATATTGCTCCAAGGAACCATTATTACCACTATTGCAAGCGGGACCATCGGGATTGAGGGTGATTAAGCCCAACTCCCCCGCCGCACCGTAATGTCCGGTAAATAATTTGCCATGCAGAATAATCGCTCCACCCACGCCCGTACCGAGGGTAATAAGGATCAAATTTTGGTGGTTGCGACCTGCCCCCAACCAAGCTTCCCCTAAGCCCGCACAGTTCGCATCATTGTTGAGGGTGACTTTTAAATTAGTTTTCGCCTCGACCCAATCTGCTAGGGGGACATTATGCCAACCGCTGAGGTTAATGGCGACCCGCGCAATTCTCGTTGTACCGTCTACTGGTCCCGGAACGCCAATGCCTAGGGCACGACATTGTTGATCGGTGTTTAATTCGTTGGCAAGATCGGCGATCGCCTGGGCTACCGCTTCCGGTGTACTGGGTTGAGGCGTTGGAACTTTTTGTTCCGCCAAACAAGTGCCATCAGGACGAAAGCGCCCCCCCTTAATCGCCGTGCCACCGAGGTCAATACCAATAACATCCTTCATCTAGTCCAATGCTCCATCCACCAAATTATTCAGACCATACACATGGCGACGGCCTGCCAGGGCGACCAATTCCACTTCCTTTTCGTCCCCCGGTTCAAAGCGCACCGCCGTCCCTGCTGGGATATTTAACCGCATTCCCTTTGCCCCAGCACGATCAAAGCTAAGGGCTGCATTCACCTCAAAAAAATGAAAATGGGAACCCACCTGGATCGGGCGATCGCCAGTATTCGCCACCGCAACTACCTTCGTCTCACGCCCTACATTCAATTCAATCTCCCCCTCAAGGGGCTTCATTTCACCCGGAATCATCAGTAACCAATCTCCAACCAACATTCACCCTATCCTAAACCTCCCAGACTTCCACAGCACATCCCCTGCCCAATATGTCTCGATATATTTACACAATATTTACACAAGATTGACATATAAATTTGATCCACAAGACCGACAAACAAAGCTCACCAGCAATAGGTTGTAGCCATGCCAAATAAAAATTAAACACTTATTGCCTCCCTTTCTAAGGGAAGTGCCGAAGGTAAAAGACTGAGCTTGCCGAAGTGCGGAGGGATCAGGAACGCTCAAACTTAACCGAGAGGTCATTGCAAGAAATAAAAAATACAGATCTCTCCACAAAAAAAGACCCGTTAATTTAACGAGTCCAATTTAGCTGGAATTGCCAGATTACCAAAGTTACTTAGCTTAATAACTTGGCACAGAGGAATCCACCTCTTCACTCCAAGCCCGAATACCGCCCTTAACATTCGTGCCACTAATGCCCGCAACATCCTCAATGATGCCCAGAGCCTTCGCAGAACGGCCACCCATCTTACAGTGGGCGATGAGCTTCTTCCCATCAGTGAGCAACGCCTTCACCTGATCAACACCATCACCATTCTCGATGTCGGGTAGAGGAATCAAGGTTGCCCCAGGAATACGCGCAATTTCATATTCATTAGGATTGCGGACATCGATCAAAACATAATCATCCGCATCACTATCGAGCAGAGCCTTAAGCTCCGTTGCAGTCATTTCTTGCATGGCGTTTTGCTGTTCTGCCTCCGCTGCTTTGGCTTGGGGAATACCACAAAATTGTTCGTAATCAATGAGCTTTTCAATCACTGGGCGTTCCGGATTCGGACGCAATTTCAGTTCCCGGAACTTCATATCGAGGGCGTTATAGAGCAACAATCTACCGCTGAGGGTATTCTTTGCGCCCAAGATGATTTTGATAGTTTCCGTGGCTTGGATCGTGCCGATAATGCCGGGAAGTACACCCAAGACGCCGCCCTCTGCGCAGGAGGGAACCATGCCTGGTGGTGGCGGTTCGGGATAGAGATCGCGATAGTTGGGACCCCCTTCGTAGTTAAAGACCGTTGCTTGTCCTTCAAAACGGAAAATCGAGCCGTAGACATTCGGTTTGTCTAACAGTACGCAGGCATCGTTGGTGAGATAGCGGGTTGGGAAATTATCTGTGCCATCCACGACGATATCGTAGTCTTTGATAATGTCGAGGGCGTTGTCCGAGGTGATCTGGGTTTCAAAGAGATCGACTTGACAGAAGGGA
>JBIKYI010000455.1:0-3291 GCA_044355355.1 Limnothrix sp.
AGCGTTACATTGGGGACAGTGTATTGCCATAGAGAGTCTTGAGGGGTAAACAACTCCCTCTATTTTGCTATAACATTACTTCTTTGAAACTCTCCCCTAATTATCTAATTATGAAGAAGCCCAGCAAATAAAAACCTCAGTAAAGCTCACCTATATAATGAATCCATACCTTCATTATCTAAACTCTCCAAATTTCCCGAAAACAAGGGATTTATAGCTGGGTCTGACCTATGTTTGATGTTTTCCTCGTTTTAATTTTTGTTGTGGCGATCGCCCTAGTCGGGTTTGACATTATCGACCTGCTACCAATGGCAGTCCGAGAACAAGCCTCCAATATCGAAGCCCTCCGTTGGATTGGGGCTGGATTTGCCTCACTACTAGGATTATCAATTGGTCTACTCGCCCAGAGCACCTACCGTCGTCTCGAATCCCAATTTCGCCAAACCCCCATCGAAATCATCGTCACCCGCGCCGTTGGTCTGGTAATCGGTTTGTTAGTCGCCAACCTGATGCTTGCCCCCATCTTTCTACTGCCCATCCCCGTAGAATTTGGCTTCCTCAAACCAACCTTCGCCATTCTCGGCAGCATCACCTTCGCCTACCTTGGTGTGAGCCTTGCCGATGTCCATGGACGGAGCTTTCTTCGCTTGATTAATCCCAACAGCCTAGAAACCCTCCTCATTGCCGAGGGAACCCTCCGTTCTGCCCCCACGAAAATTATTGATACCAGTTGCATTATCGATGGTCGCCTAGAAGAACTATTAAAAACCGGATTTATCGAAGGACAAATACTCATCCCCATTTTTGTCCTCAATGAATTACAACAATTAGCAGATGCTAACAACGATCAAAAACGAGTGAGAGGTCGTCGCGGTTTAGACATTCTCCAAAGTATGCAAAACCGTTTTCCCAAACGAGTCATCATTAACCAAGCAGACTACGATGACATTAGTACCGTTGATGCTAAACTCGTACACCTTAGCCAAGAAATTAACGGCGTACTCCTCACCAATGACTACAACCTCCAAAAAGTAGCTAATCTCCAAAATGTTGAAATTTTAAACATTAACGACTTAGCCCAAGCCATTCGCCCCATTTATCTACCCGGTGATAGTTTAGAATTAAAAATTCTCAAGCAAGGTCGCGAAGAAAAACAAGGGGTTGGCTATCTTGAAGATGGCACAATGGTTGTGGTCGAGGAAGCCCAAAGCTTTATGGGAGAAGACGTTAACGTTACGGTAACTTCATCCTTGCAAACATCAGCAGGTCGCATGATCTTCGCTAAACTTGCTGCTAATGCTGCTAATTAGTAGTTATGGCTTCGGGTTCAACGACTGAACTGATTCAGCAGTACATCATAAGATTTTGGCTTTGGTCGCAATTCCTTATTATCAAAATTGAGTGAGATCTAACAGCCATGTCTATTGATGCTCTTTCTTGGTTATTTATTCCTGGAATTTTAATTTATTCTTTAGGGTTTTTATTTGTTTTAATCAAGGTTAGCGGTTGGGATCAAATTGCGACAATGTATCCATACTGTGAAACTTTTCAGGGCAAAATATTTAGATTTTCTAATGGCTATATCGGCATAACTCACTTTAGCGGTTCATTGGATATTGGCATTAACCAGGAAGGTCTATATTTAAAACCGTTTTTTTTATTTCGTTTGCATTATCCTCCTGCTTTGATTCCCTGGTCGGAGATAAGTCGTTTTGAAGAGCAAGGGATCTGGTGGATGAAATTTTATTGTCTTGATGTGGGCAGACCTAAAATCCGTACTGTGAAGCTGCCCTCGAAGGTTTTTAGTTTGTATCCAGAAATTGTGGCGCGTTTAGAACGTTTGCAGAAAAATGGTTGGTAGAAATGACTGGAACGAATGATACGCATAACGCTGATAGCACTAATCAAAGCAATAAAGTTACGGTGATTGAGGTGGCGATCGCCATTTTGACCCAGGGTGACCAAGTGCTAATGCAACTCCGGGATGATATTCCTGGCATTATCTACCCCGGTCATTGGGGCTTTTTTGGGGGACATCTCGAAGCGAATGAAACTCCGGTAGAGGCTGTCCGACGGGAAGTGTTCGAAGAAATTGGTTACCAAATGCCTGCCGCTGAATTGTTCGGCATCTATGGTGATATTGGCGATCGCCCGACAACAGACCCAGAAGATCCCACAACAAAACAGAAAACACCCATCCGCCGTTACGTCTTCCATGTTCCCCTTACCGTTTCTTTGACAGAGCTTCAACTTAACGAAGGTTGGGACATGGCATTACTACCCCAACAAGCCGCCCAGGTGGGACGAGCCTATTCAGAAAAAGCCCAGCAATGGCGACCAATACCGACCATTCATCAGCAAATCTTGATGGATTTTTTTGCGAAATATGAGAATTAACATTCTTTTCCCAAGAAGACAAAATTATTGACTACAATGAATAGTTAAGCAGCTCAAAGCAAGTCAACCGCTCAGTTTTAGTTGCATCGGGCGTTCCTTCGTCTTCTACCAAACCTGTTGAGTCCTAAAGATCTAGACTAAGGTTCCACTTCTTTTGCAACCCTTTGTTTTGCAAACTGTTTTACAAAGGGCTAATCTGGGAACAATTCAGGTAAGAGTCCTGACTACATTAATTAGGCTGTTTGATCGCTCCTCCGCCAACATCCCTAATCCATCCCCCAGCATCTTTCAATCCTATGAAACAAATTGCTCCATTCCTGCCGCTTTCCCCCGCCAAAGCCCTGTTTAATGGTGTTATCGGAACAGTTTCTATTTTCACTCTATTGGCAGCATCTCCCCTAAATCCCCCGGCGATCGCCGCCATGGAAGACAGCCCCAAAACAGTTGTGGATGAGATGTGGCAGATCGTCCATAACGAATCCGTTGCCAAGGACTTTAATGCCGAGGAATGGGTCAAACTGCGCAGTGATTTACTAGATCGTCAATATGATAGCTATGACGAAGCCTACACCGCGATTCGTGGTGCACTCCAGACCCTGGGAGATCCCTATACCCGTTTTCTTGATCCAGAGCAATTTGAAAATTTAAATAGCCAAACAACAGGTGAATTATCCGGCATTGGTATTCGCATGGAGCTTGACCCCACCACTCGGATGTTGACCGTGGCGAGTGTCCTGGCTAATTCCCCCGCCGAAGCAGCAGGTCTGAAAGTGAAGGACCAAATTCTGCAAATTAATGGTCAAATCACAGCATTTTTGACTCTGGATCAAGCTTCTGAGTTGATTCGGGGGGCAGAAGGAACACCTGTAAAGTTAAAGATTAGTCGCCCGGCGG
>JBIKYI010000181.1:0-6110 GCA_044355355.1 Limnothrix sp.
GAACTAGTTCGAGCAACGATTGAATTGCCTGCGGTGAGCTATGATGTGCGCCAGGTGGATGGGGATAATGTGGGTTACATTCGTCTGGATGAATTTAGTTCCCATGCGGCTGAACAGATGTACCAAGCCATCAAGGCAATGGAGCCTGAGGGAATTACAGGTTATATCTTGGATCTGCGGGGTAATCCTGGAGGGTTGCTCTATGCGAGTGTGGATATTGCCCGGATGTGGATGGAGGATGGGGCGATTGTACGCACGGTAGACCGCAAAGGGGGCGATCGCCAATTTAGTGCGAACCGGACTGCCATCACAGATTTACCCTTGGTGGTACTTGTCGATGAAAATTCCGCCAGTGCCAGCGAGATTTTAGCTGCCGCATTGAAAGACAATAACCGAGCTACTTTGGTAGGAACCAGAACCTACGGCAAAGGCACAGTGCAATCCGTCCATGAATTATCCAATGGCTCCGGCTTAGCCGTGACCATTTCCCGGTACTATCCCCCCAGCGGCATCAGTATTAATCACAATGGCGTAAACCCAGATATCACCGTGGAGTTAAGTCGAGAACAGGTGACACGCTTAAATAATGATCCTGACCTTATCGCGACCCATGCGGATCCCCAGTACTTTAAGGCTGTGAACATTTTGCGCAACCAGCGCCTTAGCAATCAGTCCCTCAAGTCCAATCCCCTGAACGCTCGTACATTAAGTAATGAGTAGTGAGTAGTAAGGAATGAGTCATGACTTATTATTTATTACTCATTACTTGGGCAAATTTTGAGGCGATCGCCCCCTGAGGAAGATGAGTACTCGATGTAGATTTGTTACAATCGTTTACATTAACTTTCTTCGTAGGCGATCGCACCAGTTAGGTTATGCCAGAACAGAATCGTACCAGCCCAACCCAAGCGACTTTGATCCCCAAAGTGACCCCTGTCGAATCTGAAGACTGGCGTTATAACCCAGAGACCATCGAGCAGTTGTACAAAAACCGTCCCTTTGCGGTGATCAGTCGTTTACTGACCATCATTCTTAGCTTTGCCGGACTATTATTGCGCGTGTGGCGTGACAAAGTATTCGGACAGAATAATAATCCCGAAGCCCAAAAGAAACAGGCAAATCACCTCAAGCGCATCCTCACAAAACTCGGCCCCACCTACATCAAAATCGGTCAAGCCCTCTCCACCCGTCCCGACCTTGTGCCGCCCGTTTACCTGAGCGAACTCACCGATCTACAGGATCAATTGCCTTCCTTCCCCAATGCGATCGCCTTCCAATTTATCGAAGAAGAACTAGGCTATCCCCCAGAAGAAATCTACGCCGAAATTTCCCCCAAACCCCTAGCCGCCGCTTCCCTTGGTCAGGTGTACCAAGCCCGTCTCAAAACAGGCGAACGGGTTGCCGTCAAAGTTCAACGCCCCGACCTGCAACAGCGCATCAACCTCGACATTCTGATCATGCGCAAAATTGCCGCCTGGTTGAAAAAGAACATTAAACGAGTCCGTTCCGATCTAGTCGGCATCACCGACGAATTTGCTGGACGTATCTTCGAGGAAATGAACTACACCCAGGAAGGACGCAACGCCGAACGATTTGCCGAATGCTACGGTGGCATGAAGGAAATCTACGTCCCCAAGATCTACTGGGAATATACCGGGAAGCGAGTCCTCACCATGGAGTGGCTCGATGGCATTAAACTCACTAACCTCAAAGAAATAGATGCCCTAGGCATTGATGCAACCCATCTCATCGAAGTCGGTGTGGAATGTTCCCTGCGCCAACTCCTTGAATATGGCTTTTTCCATGCCGATCCCCACCCCGGTAACCTGCTTGCCCTGTCTGATGGTCGCCTTGCCTACCTCGACTTTGGCATGATGAGCATGATTGAACCCTATCAGCGTTATGGCTTAATTGAAGCGGTGGTACACCTCGTCAACCGTGATTTTGAGTCCCTCGCTTCGGATTACGTCAAACTCGACTTTTTAACCCCAGACACTGATCTTTCCCCGATTATTCCTGCCCTCAGCCGCGTGTTTAATAATGCCTTGGGTGCAAGCGTGGCGGAACTGAATTTTAAGAGCATTACCGATCAAATGTCGGGCATTATGTATGAGTTTCCGTTCCAAGTGCCTGCCTATTACGCGCTGATTATTCGTTCCATGGTGACCCTAGAAGGTATTGCGATCGGCGTGGATCCAGAATTTAAGGTCTTGAGTAAGGCATATCCCTATGTAGCAAAGCGTTTGTTAACTGACCCCTCGCCGGAGTTACGTAACTCCCTCAAGGATCTGTTATTCAAGGATGGCAGTTTCCGTTGGAATCGTCTGGAGAATCTCTTGCAAAATGCGAAAAGCTCCCAGGATTACGACATTGCCGGGGCAGTGAACCAGGCGGTGGAATATATTTTCTCGGAGCGGGGCGATTATATTCGTGAGCAATTGGCTGAGGAGATTATCCAGTCGGTGGATACTTTGGGTCGCAACACCTTGCAGAATTTGACGGCGATGGTGCAGCAGGGTCTGGGTCAAGGAAAATCGGGCGGCTTTGCTGGATTTGCTGGTGGGATGACGGCGGAGAACCGGGTCAACCTGGAGCATATTCGTAATATCTGGCGCATTTTGCAGGATACGCCGAATTTTGACCCGATGTTTCTGTTGCCGCTGATTCCGAAGATTTTGGTAAAGCGGGAAACCCAGCAGTTGGGACAGAAAATTGCTGAAGGTCTGTTGCAGCGGGTGGCAGCGCGTTTTATTCGCAATGTCTTGTTGGCGGATAATCGGGAGTCTCATCCAGTGGCGGCTGGGGAGGCGGAGATTATTCGTTATGGGTCACCCATTCCTACGCCAAAAGCTGCATTGCGTTAGGGACGGGCGATCGCCTACATGGGAGTTTATCGAAATCTAACCGTAGATTCCGAGTATCTACCCAAGCCATTTGGCGGATTGCATTCCCATAATAGAGTTAAGAAGAAATTGTTGTAAGGATCTCCAAACGTCGCTGTGGTAGATGTTTGGAGTTTTTTTGTGATGGATATCACTATTACTTAATGATGCCTGAGTGCCTACTCCATGATTTGGAACATCAGTAATTTGGCGTAGGGTCACAGATTTTAATGGGTCTTACTGGGATACTCAAGTCATAGAGAACAAACAACAATTTCTTTCCCAAGGGGATAATCAAAATGACAACATTAACCTTTCTCGGTTCCTATATTTCCTATCAGCCCACTTGCATCAAAACTAAAGTTGATCCCAGCAACTTGGTGAAGTATCGTGGCGCAAGTTATACCCCCCACCAGGCGATCGCCCAAATGACCGCCAAAAAAGGTCTGAAATTTAGGGGTGTCGCCTATTAAGCGATGCCCGATTTAGACATTGGTATTTTGTAGGTTTGTCGGGCTTCTCAGAGGTGGGAAGCCCTTTCTTGCCCGTCCTTACTGTAACCAGCATCTTTATTTTTCTCATTCATTCTTTTGATGCTTTGTTTCGTGTTTTTTTTAATTTTTTAATGATTCTTAAGGCTGACAAGTTGAGCCTAACAAGGCAATCTGGCAAGAGCTTAAAGTAAAGCTAAAAGTGACAATATTAGGATTTGTGCATCTCTCTAAAGATTCATTTTGATTCCCCATCAGTTAGCGATTAAAAAGCCTATCCTAGGAGTTACTCACTCTTTTCACTTTTTCCCCTCAAAATACCGTTATGGGCGACTCCATTATCGATTTAGTCAATCAACTGCCAACCAATAACATTACCGTGCGCGTCCTAAAAGCACTGGATTTTATGGCTCCTGGTCAGTGGAACAATACAGTTGGTTTTGACGAAACCATTCGCGTGGTTACAGGAGAACATGATCCGAAATTAATTCAAAGGATCAAAGAGCGATCGCTCGCCCTCTATGAAGACAATAATAACGGTTACAAATCAGCCGTTAGTCTCTATCAAGTGATTGACAAAGCCGATACAGCCATGGCAGCCGCAGCCCTAGCCAATAAGATCGGTGAAAAGATTCAATTCTTGTCCTTTGTTAATAAAATCACCCCGAAAGCTGACACCGCCCAAACCATTGATCTCATTCTGAAAGTGGTCGTGGAAATCATCGCTTTTTGTAAAATCAATGGTCTGTCCCAGCCCAGTCCCCAAGCCTTTGTGGAGTCTTTAAAAAATAACTACACTGATGCCTCTTTAATGCGCATGGTGACTTTGGTTTGTGTGGATGGATTATTACCCTTGGGACCCGACTTCCTCACAAAAATTCACAGCATTATTGATGGGGGAGATGCCTCTCTAGTGCAGGGTAATCCTGTGTTTAGTTCCATTGGTAATTCTCTACCTGGGGATAATCCCGCAGCAAAATTTGGTTTTATCACCGATAGTTTTAATGCTGTGCAAGGTTGGATGAATGATTTGATTGCGAAAACTGGGATTACGCCGGATACTATTTTCCAGAAGGTCGGGAGTTTTATTTCGGTTGCTGATGATAGTTTGGATTTTGTGGCAGCATTTCTAGATCAAACGACGAACTATTATGAACATACAGGGATTCAGTCGGTGGCACGGGCACTTATCCTAACTGCCTATGAGTCGGTAAAACAGGAACCGGAAGTTCTTGCGGCAGGGGATGATGCTGAATCTGCTGATGTTGGTGACTATCAGGTAGGTCAGCAGGTGGAGGCTTTTAGTGAGGACTATTGGTATGCTGCCACGATTCGGGAAATCGAAGGTAATACCTACTATGTTCGTTATCTTTATGCGAATGATCCTAGTGAGGATGAATGGTTGCCGGGATCTAATATTCGTCCTGCCCATGAGACTTACCAAGTTGAGGATGTGGTTGAGGTGCTTTATAGCGATGGGGAATGGTATGAGGCGGAAATTCTTGAGATTGATGGTGACACTTATTTAGTGGAATACACTGACGAGGAGTTTTATGAGGACAAGGATGAAGAGCAAGAGCAAGAATGGGTTGCTTGGCAGCGTATTTGTATGGCTGATGATCAGGGGGAGGAGGAGGAGGAAGAATAGTTCGGTTAATGTTTTAGGTTGATTGTTGAGGCTGGGGGGCGATCGCCACATTGCCCCTCAGTTTTTGGGCGATCAAACATTCGAGATTTTAAGCTATGATCATCATTCTGTTTTGAGTTTGTTATGGATTTTGTTGTTGTTATCAACATTCATAACAACAGTCATCAAGAACATCAGAAATATTAAAAACATCAAGAATATATAGAAACTTGTTTACGCCAATGGAAAACATCTCTGGATTTAATAAAAATATTGCTGTTTTGTATGAGAAGGACTCTAGTCTTGATAAAAAGGCTGCGATTAGAGAATTATTAGCCTGCGATAATGTTGGGCTGGAGATTGTGAAACGTTTTGTGGTGGATCGATCAAATCGGGTTAGTGTGAGGTTATTGGCACTGACGGAGCTTTGGCAGAGTCCCCAGGCTGAACAGGAATGGATTATTAACATCTTAGAGGATGAAGCGGAATATCTGTTTTTACAACAGGATTTTCTCGATTTTTTAGCGAAACATCATGAGGATGAATGGCTTAAGAAATTGACCCAAAGCCACAATCAACAGCTTAAATATGAGGCATCTCAGGTATTTTCTGGGAAGCTTAAAGACCGTATCGCGGATATTCATCGCTCCTTGGATCCCTACAAACAATCGTTGGCTCAGGAACATCAAAGGCTGGAAGGTTTAGCTAAACGTTTGGAAGTGGAAGAGGTGGAAGAAAAATATCTCTATCAGCAAATTGCGGCGATTAATCTCAAAATTCAGGCGGTGCAGGAACGCAAAAATACGCTACAGGGTGAAATTTATGATCAACAGGCGATCGTGGATCAATGTCGGGTTGCTCTGCAAATTATTGAGCAGGAAAAACAACGGGAAATTGATGATGTTCAACTGAAAATGAAAGATTTATCTGCCACGATTGAGCATTTGAATTTAATGCCCATCTAATGATTTTAATGGGGTTAAGAGGGGGGCGATCGCCTGTCTCTCTAGCAATTATTCCGCCAATTCAAATCTGAAGTGCAACAGGTTCTGATGATGACAGCAAGAATACTTCACTCGGAGTGCGATAGTCAAGCGATTTTCTTGGTCG
>JBIKYI010000060.1:0-9399 GCA_044355355.1 Limnothrix sp.
CGCTGATAGTGCCACTGCTGACGTGAATCAATTTGATACTAATGCAGATTTTGCTACTGATGTATTCATTTTTGCTGATGCAAAAGATGACGCATCCGTTCGTACCTATGCCGCTGGTGTTGGTGCAGCAGTGGATGAGGAAGGCAATGCTGCTACTGTTACAAATCTTTGCGAAGGGTTGAAGCCCGGTGATCAACCAGTAGTTGACTATACTGCTAGCCAGAAGGTCTCTGATCAACCAGTAGAATGTTCGGGGGATTCTAAGTCTATGTCTCAAAGCTAGTTTTAGAGTGTGTTAGTGCAACGTGACGCACTTCTCTAAAATCATCAAAAAAGGGTTCCTCTGAGATTGAGGAGCCTTTTTTGTTTATTTGTCCTCAAATGAAAGACGTGCGTTAAGCTTCGCCGATACAAGCTACTGGGTGGGATTGATTGATGGTCAACCCCCGGTTTGTCTTGTATATTATGCTTCGACTTTGATATTTACTTTGGTGTCTTTCTCCGCAAGATCTTCGTAGAGCTTGAAGCCAGAGACCAAATCTTTTTCTCCGGTAATTAAGCGTGCGCCTCTACCACGGGTGAAGTAGTTCCAGCCCCATTGCAGCATCACGACCATCTTATTATCGAACTCGATGAGGTAGTAAACATGGGCAAAAATCCAGACGAGCCACGCAAAGAACCCAGAGAATTTCACAAAGCCGAGATCGACCACCGCCGCATTCTGACCGATCACCGCCAAACTCCCCACTTCCAGATAGCGGAAGGGTTCCATTTCTTGACTATGGTTAATGCGCTGCTTGATTAGTTTCGCGACATATTGCCCTTCCTGCATGGCGACGGGAGCAACACCGGGTAAGGGACGTTCGTTTTGGTGAGGAAAATTGGCAAGATCACCAATGACAAAGACATCAGGATACCCGGCAATGGAAAGGTTTGGTTCGACGATGACTCGACCTGCTCGGTCTAAACTGGCATTTAGGCGATCGCCCAGGACTTTACCCATCCCAGAAGCCGTGACCCCTGCCGCCCAAACAATGGTTTTTGCGGCAATCTCGTTCACCTCATCCCCTTGCTTCACCGTGACTAAATTGGGTTCGATATTCGTGACAAGACTCTTGGTTTGGACTTGTACCCCAAGGGATTTTAGAGAAGCCTCAGCCTTTGCCGACAGACTCGGATCGTAAGGTGGCAACACGCGATCCATCCCTTCCAACAGAATGACTTTGGTTTTGGTCGTATCGATTTTACGGAAATCTTTTTTCAGCACCCCATAGGCAATCTCGGAAATTGCCCCGGCTAACTCCACGCCTGTGGGACCCCCACCGATAATCACAAAGGTTAACCAAGCCTGTTGCAAGACTGGATCGGTCTCCTTTTCTGCCGCCTCGAATGCCATAAAGATGCGGTGACGAATTTCCAGGGCATCTTCAACTGTCTTTAAACCCGGTGCGTAGGGCTTCCATTGATCATTGCCAAAGTAATGATGGCTCACCCCCGTCGCCACAATGAGACTGTCATAGTTCACAATCCCTTCGTTCATAAAGATGGTTTTTGTCTCTGGATCAATATCTTGAACTTCGTCGAGCAGCACATGGGTGTTGATGTTACCGCTGAGGACACCCCGCAAAGGAGAGGCAATATCCGCTGGGGAGAGGGAACCTGTGGCAACTTGGTACAGCAGGGGTTGGAAGAGATGAAAGTTGCGTTTATCGATCAGGGTCACATCTACCTTGTCGTTGTTGCCGAGGGTTTTTGCGGCGTAGAGACCACCGAAACCGCCACCAATGATGACTACTTTATGTTTATCGGTTTTGTGGGTCAGGTTGGGGAGTTGGGTGCTTACCATAGGTTAGACTGGGTGAGGGGATATCTGAAATTTTTGTTAATACTATTTGGTTAGGTACAAATCCTAACAGAGATTTATCCCAAGTGACGGCAACGGGCGATCGCCAAATATCTTATGTTTGTTTTATGTTTGTGCTCAAACTTTGGTGTTTAATCTTGGGTTTAAAGTCTGTATTTAAAGCTTTCGAGAAGTTTCGGGGATAACAAAGGGCAGGACAACGAAATGGTGCAGCGGCTAGTCATTGCCTCAACGCAATTAATTGATCTATCTACCGTTAATTTAACTGCGGAACAACGGCATTATCTGCTAAGTGTGTTACGGTTGCGGCGGGGCGATCGCCTAATCCTCTTGGATGGTTGCGGTCAGGGTTGGTTAGCGGCATTGAATGAGACAGAAGCGACGACTTTAACGGCAACATTGCTAGAGCCTTATTGTTGTCAAACGGAATTGTCGCTGTCAGTGAATTTGGTCGCAGCGCTGCCGAAAAATGGTTTTGATGAGGTGGTGCGTTCCTGTACGGAGTTGGGTGTTAAAACGATTATCCCTGTCATCTCCGAGCGAACCGTACTAAAACCCAGTCCTAATAAATTAGTTCGTTGGCGCAAAATTGCGATGGAAGCGGCGGAACAGTCCGAACGGGCGATCGTCCCAACTATTCAGGAGCCGATAACGTTTGCGTCCTATCTCAAATTGACAACACCCAGCGCCGTTAATCCCTATTATCTCTGTGGCGCGAGGGCAAAATCATTGCACTTATTAGATGCCTTAGCGACTTCGTTCCAGGGGACTTTACCCACTGAAATTAGTCTGTTAATTGGGCCAGAGGGGGGCTGGACGGAAGGGGAAATTGACCGGGCGATCGCCCAGCAAATGACAGTGGTTTCCCTGGGAAGTCAGATCTTGAGGGCTGTCACCGCCTCCGTTACTGCCCTATCCCTAGTGAATGGCTACCTCAGTCTGAGAGAAAGAGGGACGGGGAGACAAGGGGAAAGGGAGACTAAGGGACAATTGGAATTGTGTTGAATGGAAAAATCTCCCCATCTCCTGCTCTCCCGATCACCGCGTCACTTCAGTATTTCCCCAAGTCGAACTGCTGTTATCTAAGAACTTTGTCTTGCCTTTTCGATGGCAATGAGTGCCTTACGGAGGGTGGCAATCTCTTCCTGAAGCATAGTGGTATAGGCAGCATGATTCTGGGCGGCGGTTAATAGAGCAGCCACATGGAGCGCCGTATCCGCTGAAATATCGCCTTTATGCTTCATCATTAAAAGTTGGTAGTGCTCCCCTAGATTGTCATGCATCGCTGTGACAAAATCTGTGGCTTCACTCATGGTTACGGCTCCAAAACATTTCCATTCGCCATGGTAGCGGAGATGGTTGGCGATCGCCCCAGAAATTTACTGAATGTATTTTTTGGTTTTTTAAAATTTTTAAATTTGTTACGATCAGAGATTAGGAACAGAACTAAACGCAGGTTTTATGGATTTACGAAGTGTTGACGCGATTATTTTTGTTCTCAGGGATGTCATCCTGAACATGGAATACCTGCGGACAATTCTGGCATTTAACGAACTGTGCGAGCAAAACAGCACCAACATCTATGAACAGGAGGAACAAGCTGACCTGTTTGATGACTTTGAGCATGGTCGCATTTCTGCCAGTCAGTTTCGCAACCGTCTGCGGGCGCTGTTTTCCATCGACTGTGATGATGCGGCGATCGATCATGCCTGGAATGCGATGTTACTGGATATTCCCCCGGCAGGTATTCAGCTTTTGGAGCAACTCGGTAAGCATAAGCGACTGTTTTTACTGTCCTACACTAATTCCATTCATAAACTGGCATTTAATTCGATTTTCCAGAGTTTAGAAGGTCACCATCAAGAAAATATTGATGCTCTATTTGAGCGCACCTATTACTCCCATGAACTGGAAAAGGAAGATGGTTCTGTACCGGATATGCTCCAGTCGGTAATTGATCAGAATCATCTCAATCCCAGTCGAACTTTACTGATTGCAAAAAATATTTCTAAAAATGCGTCTACAATGCCGACGACGGTGGTGGAGATGCAAACCTATCACCTCGGTAGAGATGAAACTTTGGCGAACTTGCCATGGCTGCAGGAAATTTGTGATGACTCTCAAGAGAAGGCGTTGGGGTAATGGCAAAGTCTAAAGTCAAAGTGATGGGCGATCGCCCCCTGTGCCGAAAAATCTCCAGACCAAACAGATCGAAGGAATTCCCAACTCACGCAAGAATATATAGCGTACAGAAACAAGTCCCAAAACCTGCCGCAAGGTAATTCTTTAGAGTATTTTTTCATAGCCCATGAGCAATTCTATTAATCCCATCGTTTGGCAAGATGACCATGTGATTCTCGTTGACCAAACCTGTTTGCCGCTGGAATCTAGACAGGTGGAGATTCGTGATTACCAGGGGATGGCAATGGCGATTCGCACGATGATTGTGCGGGGTGCTCCGGCGATCGGGGTTTCGGCTGCCTATGGGTTATATCTCGGTGCGAAGGAAATTGATACGGCAGATGTGGCTGTTTTCCTGGAACAGTTGGCGGCGATCGCCGAGGTCTTGCGCCAAACCCGACCCACTGCGGTGAATTTGTTCTGGGCGATTGATCGCGTCTTGAAAACGGTGCATAGCCATGGGGGCGATGTCGCTACCCTAAAAGCCTTAATTCTGGAAACCGCCAAGGAAATTCATCGTGAAGATTTGGCAACCTGTCAGGCGATCGGTGACCATGGCTTGAGTGTGTTGCCGGAAACTCCGGAAAAATTGACGATTTTGACCCATTGCAACGCGGGGGCATTGGCGACGGCAGGCTATGGCACAGCCCTGGGCGTGATTCGGTCTGCTTGGCGGGACAATCGCTTGGCGGGAGTCTATGCGGATGAAACTCGCCCCCGGCTCCAGGGTTCTAAGTTAACCACCTGGGAATGTGTGCAGGAAGGCATTCCCGTAACGCAAATTTGTGACAATATGGCAGCCCACTGCATGAAGCAGGGCAGAATTGATGCGGTGGTGGTCGGTGCTGACCGGATTGCGGCGAATGGTGATGCGGCAAATAAAATTGGGACTTACAGTTTGGCGATCGTTGCCCATGCCCACAATGTGCCGTTTTATGTGGCAGCGCCCCTTTCCACGGTGGATTTTTCCCTGGCTGACGGTAGCTTAATTCCCATCGAGGAACGGGATCCCCAGGAAGTTTATCAGGTGGGCGAGACACGCATTTGTCCTGAGGGAGTCAATTTCTATAATCCCGCGTTTGATGTGACTCCAGCCCATTTAATCCGAGCAATCATCACCGAAAAAGGGGCGATCGCCCCCGAACAGCTCATCCAATTCAAGTCCTAACATGTCGCCACGGGATGAAGGGGTGATTAAATATAGTTGTGACTGGGAAATCGCCCCACCCCTCGATCTGCAATTATTACAACCCCTCATCACCTGGCGCGATCGCCTCTGGCAAGAAGGATTAATCGGCGTTTATCCCGACGGCATTGGCTACGGCAACATCAGCACCAAATGCCCCGACGGCACATTCCTCATCACAGGCAGCCAAACCGGACACCTCCCCCAAACCAACCCCAACCATTACACAACCGTTGATGCTTGGCACATCGCCCACAATAGCCTACATTGCCGAGGCGCGATCAAAGCTTCCTCCGAATCCCTCACCCATGCCGCCCTGTACGACTACTCCCCAGCCATTCAGGCGATCGTCCATATCCATAACCGTCAACTGTGGGAACATTACCAAAACATTTTACCGACGACCGCCGCAACCGTCCCCTACGGCACACCACAAATGGCAGCAGAAATGTGGCGCTTAATGAAGGCTAGTGATCTACTCACCCAAAAAATTCTCATCATGGCAGGTCACGAAGAAGGCATCATTACCTTTGGTGCAACCCTAGAGGAAGCCGTTGAAATCCTGCTGTCCCATCGCCTAGACCACAAGGGCAAAATTTAGACAAAAAAAAGCTCGGCTTGGTGCCGAGGCTTTAATATTCAGGGTGCATCTACCACTTCTTATTCTCAATATCTAGGGCATCCCTTCCGGATCGTTTTAGATAGTTTTTTGAGCGGCATCTGCACAACAGAGATTTAACAACACATAGAGAAGTACGAACCCATAACCCAATAAAAAAAGAGGAGCTTTGTAGCCCCCCTTCACAAACTCTGATTCAGGAATTTCATCGAACTCTCATTAAAAATACCGAATCGACCCTAGTGGGCAATCCACAATTTGTTAGACTCTTGCTGAAGCAAGCTAACCAAATGTTCATCACCCTTAGCTTGGGCTGCCTGGATCCGCATTTCTAAATTACGACGCATATTTTCAACATGAACCTGACGCACATCCCCATCCATCAACTTCGACAATTGAGGTAATCTCACGGGACAACTCGCGGCAGGAGCTTGATGCAACTGCTCAGATGGAGTGAATTTAGGCATTACCGCCGCATATTCAGAGCCACGATAATGCAATAAAACAGACTCTACTTCGGGGCGGCTCACTTCCTGAAGTAAACAATGACGACGCACGACTTGACCACGGTACTTACCAAGAATATCCCCTTCCGTCACCTCTAGATTCGTTGGAACACGATCATAGGAAACACCACGATAAGTCAATTTCATATCCAACCTCTTCAACATTCCATAACTATTTCTGTATTCATTGTTACATCTATGAATCGGAATGTAGATGGATATCATGAAAACTTAATAATCATTTTAAAAATCTTCAAAATAAGAATTAGCAAAAAGCCAAATAAAAAGGCGAGGTCATTTAACCCCACCTTATCTTGAATTTTTGAATGTTTAGTGATATTCAGCCGTTAGCTTCTAACCAGCTTGTTCGACTAATTCAGGGACTTTCTCTGTTTTAGAGACGGCAACCTTACCCTCTTCATTGATGTCAACGACGGCAACATCTCCAGAAGAAACCCGACCAGACAGGATTTCTTCAGCGAGGACATCCTCTAGGAGACGCATGATCGCCCGACGTAGGGGACGCGCACCGTAGGATGGGTTGTAGCCTTCTTCAACGAGGCGTTCCTTGAATTTGTCTGTGACTGTCAGTTGAATTTCCTGCTCTGTTAGACGCTTGAATACGTCCTTGAGGAGAATTTCGGAAATTTCCTTGACCTCTTCTTTGTTGAGTTGACGGAAGACGATGATCTCGTCCAAACGGTTGAGAAACTCAGGACGGAAGTATTGCTTGAGTTCTTCGTTAACCAAGGAGCGAATTCGGTTGTATTGGGATTCGGCAGCATCTTCGCCAAATTCGAAACCAAGACCACCACCACCTTTTTCGATAACTTTGGAACCGATGTTGGAGGTCAAGATAATAAGGGTGTTCTTGAAGTCTACGGTGCGTCCTTTAGCATCGGTAAGGCGACCATCTTCGAGGATTTGCAGCAGCATGTTGAAGATGTCGGGGTGTGCTTTTTCGATTTCGTCGAAGAGCACCACGGTGTAAGGACGACGACGCACGGCTTCGGTAAGTTGACCGCCTTCGTTGTAGCCGACGTAGCCTGGAGGGGAACCGATCAATTTGGAGACGGTGTGACGTTCCATAAATTCGGACATATCCAAACGAATCATGGCATCTTCGGAGCCGAAGAAGTAAGCCGCTAGGGACTTGGTTAATTCGGTTTTCCCGACCCCTGTGGGACCGGAGAAGACGAAGCTGGCAATGGGGCGATTGGGGTTCTTGAGTCCGACACGGGCACGGCGGATCGCTCTGGACACGGCTTTGACAGCATCTTCCTGACCGATTAGGCGTTGGTGCAGGGTATCTTCCATGTTGAGCAGCTTGGTGGATTCGCTCTCGGTGAGTTTGTTGAGGGGAACCCCTGTCCAGGACGCAACGATATGGGCGATCTCTTCTGCGTCAACGACGGCATCGATGTCGGTTTTTCTTTCTTTTTGGTTGGCGGCGATCGCCCGAATTTCTGCCTTGATGGACATCTCGCGATCGCGGAATTCACCGGCTTTGTCAAACTCCTGGGAACGGACTGCCTCGTCTTTCTGTTTGAGGACTTCACGCAGTTCCTTATCGAGTTCCTTTGCCTCTGGGGGAAGCTGGGAATTAATCAAACGCACACGGGAACCGGCTTCGTCGATCAAGTCGATCGCCTTGTCGGGGAGGAAGCGATCGCTGATGTAACGATCTGCCAATTTCGCCGCTGCATCGAGGGCTTCATCCAAAATCTTGAGCTTGTGGTGTTGCTCATAGCGTTCCCGGAGACCAAAGAGAATTTCAATGGTTTCCTCGACGGAAGGCTCACCCACCATTACGGGCTGGAAACGACGCTCTAGGGCAGCATCCCGTTCGATGTGCTTACGGTACTCATCCAGGGTCGTCGCACCAATACATTGCAGTTCACCACGGGCGAGGGCAGGTTTGAGGATGTTGGCGGCATCGATCGCCCCCTCCGCTGCACCAGCACCAATCAAGGTGTGCACCTCGTCAATGACCAGGATAACGTTCCCGGCTTGACGGACTTCATCCATGATTTTTTTGAGGCGCTCTTCAAATTCACCGCGATATTTTGTGCCCGCAACGAGTAGACCGATATCAAGGGTTACCACCCGCTTATCTTCGAGGATGTCGGGAATATCCCCCGTCGAAATGCGCTGGGCTAAACCTTCGGCGATCGCCGTTTTACCGACCCCAGGTTCACCAATCAACACCGGATTATTCTTCGTGCGACGACCAAGAATCTGAATGACCCGCTCAATTTCATTCTGGCGACCCACAACGGGATCAAGCTTGCCATCCTTCGCCAGTTGGGTCAAATTCGAACCAAACTCATCCAGGGTAGGCGTTTTATTACTCCGGGAAGAACTGCCACCAGCAGCAACCTCAGCAGTTTCACCCAACATACGGATGACTTGGGTTCTGACCTTGGATAAATCAACGCCTAAATTTTCGAGGACTCTGGCAGCAACACCTTCCCCTTCGCGAATTAAACCCAGTAGGAGGTGTTCAGTACCAATATAGTTGTGACCCAATTGGCGAGCCTCTTCCAGAGAAAGCTCTAACACTCTTTTGGCTCTGGGAGTGAAGGGGATTTCTACGGCAACAAAGCCTGAACCCCGACCAATAATCTTTTCAACCTCGATTCGAGCATCCTTGAGATTTACTCCCATTGACCGGAGCACCTTTGCGGCGACACCAGTCCCCTCACCAATGAGACCGAGAAGGATTTGCTCCGTACCAACGAAGTTATGACCCAGGCGACGCGCTTCCTCTTGGGCAAGCATAATCACCTTAATAGCTTTTTCTGTGAAGCGTTCAAACATGATCTGTTTTTTACCTGCTGCTAGTCCCGTATGTATGGTTGATTCTAACACAGGGTAAATTTTTGTTTTGACGCTTGCACAAAGGTTTTAGATTCGGTTTTCCCTCTGGGTAAGGTCTGGTAACATTTGCTACGAACCGACGTTGATGGCGGAGACAATGAGACCATAAAGTAGCCCAATTTTAAATGCGTTTAATAGGTCAAGAATGAATTGGGTTCTGGGG
>JBIKYI010000061.1:0-9308 GCA_044355355.1 Limnothrix sp.
TTGGTTACTTCTCTCCTTTCTCTTGGTTGCAATCAGCCTCACCGCTGTACTCGCCGCCGCCTTTCCCGCGTTTCTCGAACTAGGACGCGCTGCCCGTAGTGCCGAAAAACTCCTCGATACCCTCAACCGAGAAATCCCCCGTACCCTCGATGCCCTCAGGCGCACCGGGACAGATTTGACCGATCTCACCGACGAACTAGAGGACAGCTTCAAAAGCGCGAAAGGCATCCTCCAACAAACAGAAAAAAGCCTCAAACAAACCCATCAACAACTCCAACAGGTGCAGCGCGGTAGTCATCGTACCTGGGTTGGTATCAAAACCGCTTGGCAAGTGTTCCATCGCCCGACTGTTGCCAAATCGAAACGTAAAAAACGTCGCTACTAATAATCTCCCCCATAGTCAAGTGGCTCGATTAGGGCAGAACAAGAATTTGTGGTGAATTTATGGCAAATTGTTGTGAAGAATAAAGTTAACACTCCAGCCCATACCCTAGTTTCTCCTCAAAGTTCAGTCTGCATGAACCTAAGTCCATATCAGGCGATCGCCACAGTTCTTCACCGTTAAGTTCAGCCCTTCATTTCCCCCACCAAAGCCCTCAAAACGCGATTTATAAGCATAATTACATATTCAAGATTTGTTTACATTTCCTCGCAATAAAAACGTATTTCTTTAGAAGAAAATCACAAAAAGAAACGATTCAAAATCATTGCACATATACTTTTGCGTGGAAAATATTAAGAGTTTATTATTTTAATGCTCACCCAATTGGGAAGAAGAATAGCATGAGGCTACTCACCTAATAGATCCCAAGAATTAATCACTTAATTACATTTAGAGTTGAACTGAATTCAACAGCAGAACCCCAAAACATCACTGTAATTTTTGGTCTAAATACAGTCAAAAAAGCCTTATTTCTGCTTAATTTTACCTTAGACAGATCGACACTAGATCAACACTGTTGCTTAGCGAATTTCTTGGTTACCCCACATTATCCCGTCCATCATCCGTAACCCGTTCCAGACAGGCGATCGCCCCAACAGTCCCCAAAGTTTTCCTGTTTCCACAGAACCCCAGAATCTAAATACCAATAGCGACCTATGAACACCAAAATTCTATTAATCGAGGACGAAGATTGTTTGCGCCAGAGCCTACTCATTATGTTGATCGCAGAAGGCTATGAAGTCGTTGGAGCCGAAGACGGTAGCATCGGCGTTGACCTTGCCAAAACCCAAAGCCCCGACCTCGTAATTTGCGACCTACGCATGCCCCGTCTCAACGGCGACCAAGTGCTCGAAATTTTGCGCCACTACCCCGCCACCGAAAAAACCCCCTTTATCTGTATCAGTTCCAACGACCTCCATTCAGCTCCCAAGCCCGTGCGAGAACTGGGCTTTAGAAACTTTCTCCAAAAACCCTTTAGTCGAACAGATATCCTCGGTGCCATCAGCCGAGAATTAAACCCTGCCCTAGCGGCCGGATAACTTCACTACCCCAATCCCACCAAAATACAAACCCAACATTGCCCCCGCCAACAATGACTGAGTAATCGGATCCGTCGAAGGCGTAATCACCGCGCCCAGTACCACAGCCGCAAGAATGACAATGCGCCAGCCTTTTAGCATTAGCTCAGAGGAGACAATGCCCAACCAAGCAAGGATCATCTGCACCACAGGCACTTGGAAGGCGAGACCCGTAAAAAACATCAAACCTAGAATCAGTTCAAAATAGCGTTCAATCGACCAAGCCGCCTCCACCACATCTGCGCCGTAGGTGATGAAGAAGTTGAGGGCAGCAGGAATGAGGGCGATATAGGAAAAGGCAAGCCCTGCAAAAAAGAGGATGCCAGAACCGAGGATGACTGGGGTGATTAAACGTCGTTCACCACGGGTTAAACCGGGCAGCACGAACATAATAATTTGGTAGAGAATGAACGGACTGGCAAGCAATGCCCCTGTATAGCCTGCCACCTTGAAGGAGAGGAAGAAAAACTCACCGGGAGCCACCTGGATAAATTTAACGCCAGCGGCGGGGGCTTCCAAAATTTGGACGATGGGCTTCACAAAGAAAAAGCAGCTAATCCAACCTAAAACGACGGCAATCAGGGCATAGAAAATCCGGAGCCGTAATTCTTCGAGGTGGTCGAAAAAGGACATTTCCGCTTCGTTGGGCAGTTCGTCCATGGGATCGGGTTTTTCTGGGGTCGGGGGTTGGGTTTGTAGGCTGGTCATGGTTGAACGTCTGGGATGGGGCGATGATCTCGGCTTTGGTCTTTATTGTTGTTTATTGATGATGTTTACTGTTGAGGGGCAGATTGACCTGCATATGTAATTTGTCTGTTTAGTTTGCCTGTTTATTTTTCCATTTATTGTAACGAAGCGGGAGGAATGGGTTGGTGGCTTTTGCTTCTGGTCTGGGGATCAGCCTTTGAGTTGGTGGACGCGTTGCCATTGTTCGGGGGTAATTTTAAAGTTGGTGCTGCTGGGAGATTTGATGACGGGGAGATCCCTGAGGGTGCGGTCAAAGCGGAGTTCGGTTTTGCGGAGGGGTTGACCGATGAGTTTGCGGATAAAGCGGATGGTGGTGCGGGGTTTGGTGGTGCGCACGCGGATGGGTTCTGTCCAGTAGTCGAGATCGGCGATCGCCTCGGTGGGGAGAATTTCTGGGATGCTGATAATGGTGGCGATCGCATAAATTCCGGCATTTGCACCAGCGATCCAGATGAGTACCCCATCATTGGTTTGCATCTGGTCGCGATAACGGGTCACAAGCCAGGGCATTTCGTCAAAGGCTCGAATTGCGTCAATAGTGCGATGATATTTAGGGTTTGCCTGGAATAACCAATAGGTCATAGCGTTATGCCGTAACTTAGTTCAGTATTAGTTCAGTAATAAGGATCCAATTAGAGTATTCACTCAGGGTGCAATCGTGACTCAAGCGACGTTCAATCAACAAATTGTCAACTTCCAGCGGGTACAGGGAATACCATATCGTTAATTCTGCCTAGGGGTAATTTTTGCCTTTCAAGCTTCATGCTGTCCTGTTTGGCGGTGATACATCAGGGTATAAACAATAAAGATATAAACAATAAGATGATTTGTGGCTAAATCTGTCCTCTACAATGGCTAATTATGATGGATATCCAACATCGCTCTCCCATTATCTCTAGTCGTGCCCTTTATCCGCAGATAGCTTCGCTATTGGTGTATCAGGGCGTTTTTGATCATCCTGTTGGTCAAGCGTTTCTGCTGCTGTTGCAACGGCTGTATACGGATCAGTCAGTGCAAAATAGTAATCCGACGGCGACGACGGAATGTTTAAAGTGCTATGGTCACCTGTTCCGGGAGTTGGCGATCGCCGATTTGAGTTGGCATGATTGGCTGGTGTCCCGCATTCTCCAGGACGATAATCCCTTCAGTCGTCAGGCACAGATCAAGCCCCTAGAGGAGATTCCCCAGGCGCTACAGCAGGCAATTCGCCATGATCTCCAGACTTTGCAATATATTTATCATTGTTCGCCCCAGGTCTTAAGTCAGTGGGTGCAGGCGGCAACCCAAGTGTCCTCTCCGATTGTGCCGTGGGACTGTGGCGATCGCCAAATCACCTTCCTCCACCAAGACCAACCCTGGGTTGAAACCCTGGCACAACTTGCTGGCTATTACCATCGCCATGGCGCAGGACTTTTTGCTCAGTACAAAGCCTTCCGTTGGCTCGGGGGCGAACTCAAGAGCATTGCCGAACCCGATTGGCTGGCATTAGAGGACATCGTGGGTTATGACGAACCCAAAAATACCCTGATTCAAAATACCCAATGTTTAATTGCTGGTTTACCCGCCCTTAATGTCCTGCTCTATGGTAGTCGCGGTTCCGGTAAATCCTCCCTCGTCAAAGCCCTCCTGGGAGCCTACCATCCCCAAGGCTTGAGACTCGTGGAAGTCGATAAAGATGGTTTTCGGGATTTACCGAGCATCGTCGAAATTTTGCGCCATCAACCCCAAAAGTTCATTGTTTTTATCGATGATCTTTCCTTCGAAGAAGACGATGATGTGTTTAAGTCCCTCAAGGTTGTTCTCGAAGGGAGTGTGCGAGCCAAGGCTATGAATGTGGTTGTCTATGCCACTTCCAATCGTCGCCATTTGGTGCGGGAATTTTTTGAAGACCGTCCTCGCCCTAGTCAGGCGGCGGAGATTCATCAGTGGGATACTGTCCAGGAAAAGTTGTCCTTTAGCGATCGCTTTGGTCTGACCTTGACCTTTGAACCTGCGAATCAAGATACCTATCTCGCCATTGTGCATCATCTGGTAGGGCTTGCGGGGTTAACGATTGAGCCGGAAACCCTGGAGTTCCGTGCCAAGCAATGGGCAACTCGCCATAATGGGCGATCGGGGCGCACGGCGCGACAGTTTGTGGATTTTCTCATTGGTGAACAGGCTCTAACTTGCCCTTAACCGCGTTCTCTACCGCTTTCTGAATGTCTTTCTCAACTGCGTTTTGCTTAGGGTTATGATTTTTAAATCTCAGTTTAAATTCCAACGCACAATTTTCTTTGCCAGTTGCTTTGTTTTTTTGGTAACGGGGGCTTGGCAACGGGATCTCAAAACTAGTTCGATTGCGGCTTTGATTGCGGCGGTGGGCACGGCGGGTACGGTGGTTTTACTGGAGCGCGATCGCCACCAGGCAGATTTACGGGAACAGAATACCCTGAGCCAAGCCATCGATAGTCTCCGTCAGGAAAAAATTCACCTCGAATCCTATGTCCATGAGGCATTTCAGGTGGAGCAGGAGTTAGCCGCCAGTGTGCGATCGCTCAAATCCGAACGTTTACAATTACTCAATCGCATTAGTGACCTGCACCAACAACGCCATCACGTTAGCGTCGAGGTCAAGCAACTCCAACAGGAAAATAAAGTCCAAACCCAACTCCGGGAGCAGGCGGAAATTGCCCTCGCGGATCTGCAATTCCAGCACCAACAATTACAAAATAAAATTGAAGCCCATGCGGCTCTGGATGCCCTCGCGCCGGAAGTGCGCCTCACCCGTCTGCAAAACCGTTTAGCCCAGGTGCGCCGTAAGTTGGCAGAGCAACAACACCAGCAAAAGCTAACCCAGACTGAATTGGCGATCGCCCAAGAACAGAAAACCGACCTCGAAGGCTCCCTCTACGATCTCCGCGCCGAAGTCAAAGTGCTCGAACAGCGCTACACCGAAATGCAAGAGCACCTGTCCCTCTCCCAAGAACAATATCGCGATGTCTCCTTCAGTCTCCTGGGGGGACAAGCCGCCGTAAAACGTCTTTCCGATGAAATTCTCCACAAACGCCAGGAAAAAGCCACCCTCCTCGCCGACATTGCCGGACTTAAAACCCTCAACCCCCTCAGCACCGACGAACAAGTGGTTTGTCTCCTGCCCACAGCTTGGCAAGCTTGGCTGCGTTTTGTGCAACACCTCAGCCGCGAAGAACAAGCCTTTCTGCGCATTATTCTCTCCCGCGAAAACCTCGTCACCATCCCCGATGAGTTACCGATGATCATGCCCCATGCCCCCATCGAAACCCTTGCCACCATTTTGCAAGAACGGGCAACCCTCTTTCTCGGAGAATCCCCCTTCATCCGCGTCGAAGATCGTCCCCTACTCCAACTCAAGGCGGAGTACCATTCTCTCCTCTCCCAATCGCCCCTCGTGCCGACGACCGATGAGCACTAAGACGAACACGAAAAATCCCGAAGCATTCATTAAACCATTGAGGTTTGATCGATAATTTTTTTCGGGAATTCCCCAAAAGTTAATAAAAATCTCAGATTTACCTTAAGAAATCGTTTCACGAAGCACAGTTCTCCGACATTTGTTGGGTAGAATGGATGTCATAAAACCTAATTCTTTTTTCTACTTAATTTTGGCTCTCTTCCCTAAGGTAGACTGCTATATACACTATGGAATCCAGTGGCTCTTCTGGCAAACCTGCCGAACCTTCTTCCCGATGGTCTGATTTGCTTGGTACAGCGATCGCCCTCCTCACCCTGACCATCCCGCTGCTTATTATTGGCTACTATGCCCAGCGACCAGGTATGAATGACCTTGCCCCTGACTTAACGTCTTCCGCTTTGATTAAATGAGCTAATGACATAATCTCGATGAACCCGATTAAATCATCCGATTGAATCGTTTAGTTCATACATCAATTAATAATCACGCCAGCAAAAGAACCTCTTCTCTGGGTATTCTGTGTAGAATGCTTGAGGGCGATCGCCTGACTTTGTTTGATATGACTGCATATGTTGTATCCTGCCGAGTCTCTGTGTTGCCCTCGACGATTTTGTTTTGGATTTATTTGGAGAAATTACCCGTGGATTTATCTCGCATCCCCGCTCAACCCAAGCCCGGTCTGATCAACGTGTTGATCGAAATTGCAGGCGGCAGCAAAAACAAATATGAATTTGATAAAGACATGAATGCGATGGCATTGGATCGCGTTCTGTTCTCCTCTGTGAAATACCCCTATGACTATGGCTTCGTTCCCAACACCCTCGCGGATGATGGCGATCCCCTGGATGGCATGGTTTTGATGGATGAGCCGACTTTTCCCGGTTGTGTGATTGCAGCGCGTCCGATCGGGATGCTTGAAATGATCGATGGTGGCGATCGCGACGAGAAGATTCTCTGTGTACCTGCAGCAGATCCCCGTTATAAAGATATCAAATCGATTCAGCAAATCTCCCAGCATCGTTTAGACGAGATCGCTGAATTTTTTAATAGCTACAAAAACCTTGAGAAAAAAGAAGTACAAATTCTCGGTTGGAAGGATATTGATGCTGTAATGCCCCTCGTTGAAGAGTGCGTTAAGGCTTACAAGTAAGTCTGCGTAAACGACATAATACAGCAAGAAATTAAGCTGGGTAGATGATTGATCAGTATGGTAATCATTGACCCAGCTTTCTGTTGTTCTTACTCTTTCCATTAACCTTGCTGCAACAAATAGACAACATCAATAAAATTCGACTTTGAACGTTTGGCGATCGCTCCTTCACTAGACCTCTTGCCTGAATCAATAAAGTAGGGAAAGTCCGTAGTTGATAATGCCAGCTAACAGATGCACTCTTAAGCCCAACCGACGACGGCGATTGCGGTAACGTTCTGACAAAATACGAAATCTCTTGAGACGGCGAATTTAGTTCTCCACTCTCAATCTTAAGCTGATCAATGCACGATTGACCTGTTTCTCCTCTTCTGGCAATGGTTTTTTCAGTGGCTTACACTTTGGTGTAATGCTGTTGTCATGTATAGCTACCGCCAAGGGAATTAGGACATAAAATATAGAGGCAAGGTGTTGAGAGAAATCCAATGGCAAAACCCTACAGCTAGGACTTTCGACAAAAGGTTATCCAAGCAGTCGAATTGGATGGACTTAAAAAATACGAAGCCTGTGAACTGTTTAACATCAGTCGTAATACCCTCAATCTCTGGTTACGCAGAAGGGCTGAAACAGGAGATATCAAACAAAGAAAAGAGAACCTTCCCTGAAAAATCAGAAAATCACAAACTGGGATTATTTTCGGGAATTTGTGAAAGCGAATCACGACAAGACCTAAGCGGAAATGGTAGAGCTATGGGAAGGTGAAATCAGTGTCCGCACAATTTCTAGGGCACTAAGCAAGATTAATCTCACCCGAAAAAAACTTATGGGTATCGACAAAGGGATGAAGAGAAACGCAAAGCTTTTCAAGAGGAGTTAGGAGACCCGAAAGCCAGTGACATTATTTACGTGGATGAGTCTGGCATGGATGAACGGGATGACTACGGATATGGATACTCAGAAGTAGGAGACCGCATCTATGGTTTGAAATCAGGTAGTCGTCAAGGTCGGGTCAACATGATTGCAGGATACCGTGATGGTAAGCTGATTGCCCCGTTTACTGTAGAGGGAGCCTGTAATCGCAGGGTGTTTGAACTCTGGCTAGAAACCTTTCTAATCCCTATACTGCAACCAGGACAACGACTGGTGATTGATAATGCCAGCTTTCATCATGGAGGTCGTATTAGGGAATTGGTGGAAGCGGCGGATTGTCGGGTTGTGTATTTGCCTCCTTATTCTTCAGATCTCCATCGCATTGAGAAATGTTGGGCTTGGCTCAAAAGTCGTATTCGCAAACAATTACGAGAGACGGGCGAGTTACATGGTGCAATGGAGTCCGTTCTTTGTGATACTGCGTCTTAACATTTGTGGCGACGGCTATAAAAATCAAAATCAATCAAATTCATACCCCTGATCGACCCAATACAGCCAATCATCCACCGCTTCTTGGGTCTCATCGGTTGCATCAAGAACCTCTAGTTGACTGAGTGGAATTGCCAGAGTGTCACCATCCCATTCAATCTCGACAAACATTTCATGTTCACATTCGTCCTCTGATGCCATAGCAATCACGGTCACTCGTTCACTTTCTTGAACAGACGAAGTACTTTTACTAGTAACATACGCTGCTGTAAACGGAAACTGAATCTTCTCCTCAAGATAGTAATACCAGCCCATCGCTCGCTCCTCTGGACTATAAGCATCAACGATAATTTCCATGGTGATGCGTTCTTCTCTTGCGGGATTTTCCTGTGCCATAGCAATCTTAATGGGGTTGCTACGTAAAAATTGACGGTTTTAAATCATAGCGAAATTATAGCGGCGATCGCCCTTTTTCTTCCCTGAATTAATGCTGAACGACTTCTGACCAGCAATTTCTTAAATTGCGCATTGCCATCACTTCATTTTCTTTTGCTTCGGTGAGAAAAAGATAGAGTCTTTCCTTTGGGATCATGGGAAAAATGGGGCTTTGCTCAACTTCTATATAAACCCCAGCATTAAGCTGATAAATTCGCCATTCCTTACCATTAAAACGCCAAAACTCTGGCACTTCTAAATCCGCATAAAACTGATTTTTAGCAATATCTGTGTGAATAATATCTATTTCTACAACGAGATCCGGTGGTGGATCTTGGGTGAAATTAACATTGCGACCCTTGACTAAAGGTTGATTTTGAATGTAGTAAGCACCGTCTGGCTCGGCACTTTTTTGTAGGTTTGGATAATTAAGCTTGGTTGAACCCATCGATTTAATAGGCAATTCCATTAGTTCCACCAAACCCCGAATGAAATATTCAATCAAAGATCGATAAAATTCATGTTCCTCTAGTGGCACAGTAATCTCCAAAATGCCATTGTCATAGGTCAGACGAGAATTTTTCGTTGGGGGTAGTGTGTCCAAAATGAGTTGGTAAGCATCCCAAGATAACCCTTGAAATACTACCCGTTGCTCACCGATCG
>JBIKYI010000117.1:0-7344 GCA_044355355.1 Limnothrix sp.
CTAAACACAAAAAAGCGGAAGCTTGTTTGTAAGCTCTTCATCATAACAAACTTTTTTAACCTATCTAGGCGATCGCCCAGCAGACAAAAAAGTACCATCGACGAATCACAAACAACTCACTTCCGCAACAGATCTTGAGATCGATTCAAAACCTAAGCTTCGTAAGGCTTAACACCAGAGAACTTCAGGGTTGCAGGCTCAGGGTTGCTACCAATGTTACGGTCAACCTTGCCATTGTACTCACGACCCTCATTGACCTTCTCAGAAGCTACGCCATCCAAGGGATAGAGGAACTGAGTTTCACCAGAAGGATAAATACGATAGATTTTATAATCGCTAATTCTGGGCTTAAATTTGGTTTTGAGTTGAGTACCGAGGGCGAGGCACTGCTCCTTACGGGCGAAGTACATCAAATTGTCGCCTTCGTTCATGATTGCAGCACCACCAGTTGGCAGTTCGAACGCTTGCTCGGAAGCGCTAGACCAAGTGATGGCATACTTTTCCTCTCGTTCAGCAGCGGAAAGAAGACCACCCGTGCTGCCACCAAATTTCGGTGTTTTTCCAGTAAGCTCGTTAGACATGCTCAAAAAATCTTTATTAAATAAAGGGGGTTTCGCAAATGCTATCATCACACCCCTATCCCATAGATCAAGTGTCAAGAAGTGTAACAGTTGTTCGGGATTCTTAATTAAGACTCATTTACAGATCTCGGCACACAAATTATGAGGGATACAGATTTTAGACGGCTTTACCCGATATCCCTGAAAAAACAAGGTCTTTGCTAATGTCTCACTGGGCGATCGCCCCTAGTCAGTCATTCCCTAACGCAAGCGACGTTTTTCGCCTTGATAGCGCAGATATTCCGCCACACAGGCAACGATCCCCGACACCAAAATTAACAACACACTGAGGGCATTGATATCGGGTTTTACGCCCGTGCGAATCCGGCTAAAAATTTCCATGGGCAGGGTGGTGGAACCAGTGCCTGCGGTGAAGCTGGAGATCAAGAAATCATCCATACTCAGGACAAAGGAGAGCAAACAACCCGCGAGGATTGCCGGAGCGAGTTCGGGGAGCAATACCTGCACAAAGGCTTGGGTGGGGGTTGCACCGAGGTCGAGGGCAGCTTCCTCAAGGTTGGGATCGAGGTTGGCAATGCGGGCGGAAACCACGATCGCCACATAGGCAAGGCAGAACACCACATGGGCAGCAATAATTGTCCAGATGCTGAGGGGCAAGCCGATCACCGCGAGGAAAACGAGGGTCGCCACGGCGATCGCAATGTCCGGGACGATCAGGGGAAGATAGGCAATGCCCACAAATAAGGTTTTACCTGGAAAGCGATATTTCGCCAAACCGACTGCCATCATCGTGCCCAGGACTGCGGCCACTCCCACCGCCGTAAGGGCAACCAACAAACTCTGTTTAAGCGCCATAAAAATCCGCTCGTCCTGGAAGAGTTTGCTGTACCACTTGAGGGAAAAGCCTTGCCAAGAACTACTGTAGGCGGATTCATTAAAGCTATAAAAGCCAAGCACAAAAATCGGCAGATACATGTACAGGAACATCACGCCCGAAAAAAGAGCTTGCCACGATATCCAGGGGCGAAGGGAGGCGGATTTTTTCATCGTGGGCATGGAATCTTTGTCTGTAGTGGGTATTGTGTCAACCATGATTTTCCTGGGGCAAACGGCTATAGTGCATAGCGGTCGGCGGATATCAGTAGTGTATGCCAGCTTTTTGCTTTTTTACGAGTATCTGCTGGTGAATCCCATGGTAATTTTGGGTGCTTGCTTCCAGGTTAGTACAGAGCCAGCATCAGTTGTTGTTGGAATTTTTGGGTGAGGGGATGGTTTTTGCCCAGGAGGTTAAAAATGACCAGCATGGCTTTGCGTGCGCCATCGTCTTGGTAGCGGCGATCGCCCTGGACAATACTTAAAAAGCCACCTAATGCCGTCTCAAAATCACCAAGGAGCGCCTGTTTTGCTGAGGTGACATACACCTGATCTAATTCAGAATTGACGGGCATGGCTGCCATTTCGATAAACATGATTTTGCCCCGGATATTCCCGGCGATCACAAAATTCTCCGTGTCCGTCGGTTGCACTGTATTCAGAAAACGCAGCGCCTCCTCCAGTTTGCCCAAAGGAATCAAAAACTCCGCAGCGGCGATCGCCACCCTGGGATGCTGAGGATAGGCTTGAAAGAGTTGATCCAAAAGGATTTTCGCCTGTGCCAGATCCCCCTTGCGTTGGTGGAATTGCAACTGTTCAATGAGGTCAGTGAGCCGGGATTTTAGCTGTAAATCATCCAATAGCTCCCGAATTTTTGCCTCCTCCAGCACCCCCACGAAACCAGGAATCATTTTACCGCCCGTCACAATGCGGACATCCGGCACACCCTCCACCCCATATTCATCCGCCAACTCCGGATTTTGATCAATATCAACCGTTGCCAGCACAAAATCATATTCCTGCAACAACCCCTGTAACCTTGGCTTTAATAACTGACAAGGCCCGCACCAGGTGGCGAAAAAGTCCACCACCACCAGTTGCTGATGGGATGCAGCCACCACCGCCGTCGCAAAATTTTCCTGATTAACAACAATTTCCTGTCCCATAAATACTTGTCTCCTTGCAACCCATTCCCCCAATTTAAAACGATTTTTGACCCGGCGATCGCCGAAACCCCAGAGCCAATCAACAAATAACCCACAATTCCCCAAGCCAATGTCACAAAGCTAAACATAAACCGAAACATAGCGAGAAAAAGCTAGTCACAGAATCAAAACCTCCCCTACAATGATGGAAACTTGTCGCAACACACTTTGACAAGCAAAAGTAAAACAAAAGTTCACTGAATTTGACGGCTTTTGCGTAAATTTACGGAATTTACTGGCATTTAACTATACAGGGCAGTGAGATAATGTCTTCAGATCAATTTTCTCCCCAGGGTTCGGACAGCACCGAGGCTCGCCTAGAGCGCATTAACGCCGATCTCGACCAGCTCCGGCATACCCTCACCTCACAACTCCAGGGAGAAATCCAGCAACTCCAACAACAAAAATCTCAACTCCAAGCAGAGATCACGACCCTCGAAGCCCAAAGGCGATCGCTGATCCAGCAGATGGCACCGACCCTGGTTAACGAACTCAAAAACATTCTCCAAAAACAAGCCCCAGTCACCAGCTACAGCAACGGTAGTAGCCAAGGGCAAAGCTACAGTGACAATGCCAACCGTCTGATCGCCGATCTCGACTCCACCTTCCGCACCACCTTCAAAACCTTACAGCTCGACCTCAACAGCTACCACAGCTCCCTCTCCCAACAACTGAGCAAAATGTATACCCTAGAGCAACAGGGAGAAGCCATCCTGGATGCCCTAGTGAACCGCCTCAAAGAAGAATTACAAAACCAACAACAATTTATTGCCCCAGTCAGCCAGCCCCTCAATCAGGACTACGGCTACAACGAAAGCGACATCATTCAGGATCTCCCCCTCCATCGGCAAAACGCCATGAATGTGGCAGAGCCAGAGGTTTACACCCCCAGCCTGAACGATCTCAAGGAGAAACCCCCCGCCAAGAAAGAAATCACCTTCTCCAAATCCCAATTGGGGTTGATGTTGATTCTCTTTTCCTCACTGGTGCTGTCCCTCCAGAACGTCGTGATTAGCATCATCTTGAATCAAAGTTCTGTCTTTGGATTAATCAAAACGGGTGGCTATATCTCCCCCGGCATTGGTAACTCCCTGTTAATTCTGTTTTTGCGCATGGTCTTTGTCGTACCGGCCATGTGTCTTATTGCCAAGTCACTGCATCCATCGAGCTTCCAGGACATTGAAAAATTTATTCGTACCAAGGACTGGGATTTATTCCTGAAATCCGCTGGAAGTGGTTTTGCGCTGTTCCTGTCCCAGGTTTTGATCTACACAGCCCTTGGTCCGCTGTCGCCGGGGGTTGCCATCACCATCTTCTTTATCTTCCCAATTATCACCCTGTTGATGGCTTGGTTTCTCTTCGGGGAGCGACCCAGTAATGTGCGCTGGTTCGTTGCCTTTGTGGTAGTACTGGGGGTTGGTTTGATTTCTGCGCCTTCGGGTGGTGCTCATCTCAACTTGCCTTTTCAGAGTGTGATGGCGGCAGTCTTTTCGGGGGTGTCCTTCGCGGCTTATGTGTTGTTAACCCAGGCTTGCTCGAAGAAGATTCACCCTGTGCCTTTTAGTGTGATTAATTTCGGCACAATTCTTGTTTTTTCTGCTTTCAGTCTGTTATTAACCTTTACGCCTCTCCTGCCGGATTCCTGGGCGACGAATGTGGAGCCGGGTCGTGGCTTTAGTGTGTTGATGAGTGGTGTGATTCTCGGAATGCTGACATTGCTCAGTTATCTCTCGAATAACATCGGAATTAGTTATATCGGTGCTTCGATCGCCTCGATTTTTGGTGCGACGGGTCCCGTTTTAACCTCGATCTTGTCGTTAATCATGATCGGCAAAACCCTTTCTGGACAACAGGTTACGGGGATGCTGGTGGTCACGGCAGGGGTATTGGCGCTGAACTTGGAGCGAATGTATGGCACAAAACCGAAGGCGAAACCCAAAGCAAATTCTTAACCTCCCTTGCAAAAAAAGTATGTTCTGATACACTGTGGTTTATGTAAAGAAATATTTCGGACTTTCGTGCTGGGAACGCGTGGTTTGAGATTGATTCGATGCAAACAACAACAAGCTTGAGTCTGACCAGCGATCGCCTCGCTGGTTTTTTTCTGGGGTAGATTTCCGTAATAATAGGAAGCACTTTTAATATCGCTACTTTGACAACAGATTTTTGACCTGTTTGTGTTAACCCATGGAAAATTTAGATTTTGCTCTGTATACCCAGTGGTCGGGCTATGCGACCCTGACCTTTTTGGTGTTGACGATCGCCGCCTTTTTGTTTAAGTGGGGGATTCGTTACCGTTTGGTGGGAACCACGGGGTTCATGATTGTGTTGAGCATTGGTTTGTTTGGCTTGAGTTTGGGTTTATTTAGCCACAGTGTTGTGCCGGGGGCAGTGCGTTATTCCTTGGTCTATGACAATGGTTCGAATCTTGCTGTCGTGGCGGTGAAGCCGGATGTTAATTTGTCTGAGATTGATGCCACCCTACGTCAGGCATCGAATGATCTGTTTGCCTATGGTCGGATTGGCAAGGGGGATGATCGTTTTACGGTGCGTCTGCGGGTGATTAATCATCTGGAGCCTGGAGTGTCTGAACCGCTCTATTTGGGTCAGGTGCGTCGGGAACTCATCCGTGATGATGCGGATTTAGATATTCAAATTTACCAAGAGAATTTCAAGAAACTGGCATCCAGTCAGTCGATTAGCTAGGCTTGGGGCGATCGCCCCTGGAAGTTGTCAGAATAAGATTTTGCTGTTTACCGTTTTTTGCCATGAAAAAACAAACCGTCACCGCTGCCCCCACTGCACCGATGCAGATTTTAGTTGCACCAACCCAGGTGTTCAAGGGCGAGAATGCGCTGCTCCAATCGGGGGAGGCGATCGCCCGTTGGGGGAGTCGTCCCCTCGTGGTCGGCGGTAAACAAACCTTAAAAACCGTGGCAACCGCCTTCAAGAGCCTAGCGAAACAGCATGATTTTGTTCTGGAAACAGCGACCTATAGCCCCGATTGTGCCGAATCCTCCCTAAAAGTCCTGACCAAAACCTTTAAGGCTCACGAAGGAGATTGCGTCATTGGCGTTGGGGGAGGGAAGGCATTGGATACCGCCAAATTGCTCGCCCATCAGCAGCAATGCCCCGTGGTGACCATCCCCACCTCCGCTGCCACCTGTGCCGCCTGGACTGCCCTCTCCAACATCTACAGCGATGGGGGAGCCTTTGAATATGACGTGAGCCTCGACCATTGCCCGAATCTCTTGATTTTGGACTATGCCCTGATCCGCACTGCCCCCCAACGGACTTTAGTGGCAGGCATTGGTGATGCGATCGCCAAATGGTATGAAGCCTCCGTCAGTAGCGGCGCTTCCCCCCAGACCCTGACCATTGCCGCCGTCCAGGAAGCCAGGATTTTACGCGATATCCTCTTCCAGAAAGCAGAACAGGCGATCGCCGATCCCCACCACCCCGAATGGCAAGAAGTGGTCGATGCCTGCGTCCTCCTCGCTGGCGTAATCGGTGGACTCGGCGGCGCAAACTGTCGCACCGTGGCTGCCCATGCCGTCCATAACGGTCTCACCCACCTCACCGAAGCCCATGGCATCCTCCACGGCGAAAAAGTCGCCTACGGCATCCTCGTGCAACTGCGCCTCGAAGAAATGTGCCTCAATAGCCAACTTGCCTACACCGCCCGTCAACAATTGTTGCAGTTTTACCAAACCATCGGACTCCCCAAAAGCCTCACCGACCTAGGACTCAACAACCTCACCCTCCAACAACTCCAACAGGTCACCGAGATCACCTGCCAACCCCAATCCGACATCCACCGTCTGCCCTTCCCCGTCTGCCCTGAGCAACTCCTCGCCGCCATGGTCTCTACCGAAGCCCCTATGAACCCCACTAGAGGACTCCAGCCCGTCCCCCAAAACCAAGCTAACGAATAAGCCAAAATAGCACCAAAAGCTCCTATCTCGTTGCCAAGATCACTCCACGAGCCTGAAAAAACGAGATTTCAGCAAAAATTCGGACGATACGCGAATCTGATGTTCGGTATAAACTGGATAACAGATCGCTTCGGCAAGGTAGATATATCCAGCGCCTATGAAAACGCAAGCCCTCCGTCCCCGTACCAAAAATGATTGGACGCGCAAACTATTACAGACCTTAAATCTTCGCGAAGAGGAAGGGGAGCGTACCCTAATGATGTTCGGTTTCTATACCGCGACATCGGTGGGTTTGCTATGGATGGAACAAACGACCACAGCCCTCTTTCTGAGTCCTGAGGAGGGCTTCGGTTCCTCTTGGTTGCCGATTATCTACATTGTCAGTGCCATGCTGGGTTCTGGTCTGGGGTTCCTCTACTCCTGGATGCAGAATAATTGGGCTTTGCAACGGGTCTTGATGATGGTCGTGCTGTTGATGGCATTACCCTTGATCCTGTTTCGGGCTGGGGTGCATCTGGAATATTTTGATGGCTTGCTGGCGCTGATCACTGTGTTTGTGTTGCGCCTTTGGATGGATGCGGAGGATATTCTCAATGACCTCAATTCCCAGGTGGCAGCGAATCAATTATTTAATATTCGGGAAATTAAACGTGCCTATCCGATCATTTCCAGTGGTTTGTTGGTGGGGGATGTGATTTCGGGGTTTTCCTTGCCACTGCTGCTGAAGTTTGTGGGTTTGGAAAATATGTT
>JBIKYI010000087.1:0-8248 GCA_044355355.1 Limnothrix sp.
TTGACTATCGCACTCCGAGTGAAGTATTCTTGCTGTCATCATCAGAACCTGTTGCACTTCATACTTGAATTGGCGAAATGAAAAATGCTAGGCGATCGTTTTAGAGTGATTTCATGTCCCCATAATGCATATGTTGTCAGTGTTTATGAACTCAGTCAGATATGTCATCGTTCTGCTTTCTGAACATATAGAAACTCACAGAGCAATAGAACGGCTTTTGTTCTCTGACAATGGCGAGTTTAGTGTGGTGTGGATAGATCTGAAGCAAGCGCCAGTGCTGGATGAATTGCCCCCCTGTGATGCCTATTTAAGTGATGCTTCCTGTCAATATTTACTGGATCAGCAAACCTTTGTGCGGGGGCATTGTTTTTTCTGGTTGGTAGACTCGGCGGTTGAACAGGTTGAACTGCTACATCTAGGGGCAACGGATTGTTTTTTGTGGGAGGAATTTAATGGCAGTTTATTGCGCCATTGTCTGCGCCTCGTGGGTCGTAACAAGCCTAATCCCCTTAATGAATTTCAGGGCGATCGCTTCCAGACTTTAATTCAGAATATTCCTGGTGCGGTCTATCGATGTCTGCATACGGAGACTTGGCAGGGGATGTATATCAGTGATGCCATTGAAGACATTGTGGGTTATCCGGCGGCGGACTTTTTCCCAGGTGGCGATCGCACCTTTGCCAGTGTGATTTGCCCAGAGGATCTTGCCTTTGTGGATCAAATTATTGATAGTCATATCCATAGTTGTCGCCCCTATACCCTGGAATATCGCCTGATCCACCGGGATGGATCGGTGCGTTGGGTGGAGGAAAAAGGTCAAGGGGTCTTTGATAATGGGGGGAACTTGCTTTGGATTGATGGTGTAATTTTTGAGATTACAGAGCAGAAGCAATTCGTAGAGCGTTTGGAGCGGCAACAGAGGAATTATTACGAGAAAACCCCTGCCATGCTCCATGCGATTAATGATCAGGGGGAAATTGTGGCAGTGAGCGATCGCTGGTTGCAGGTGATGGGTTATCAGCGGGAGGAGGTACTGGGTCGTCAATCCACGGACTTTTTAACCACTAAATCACAACAGTACGCCAAAAACCAGATGCTGCCACTTTTCCGTAAGCAAGGCTATGTCGAGGATGTGGCATATCAGTTCGTCACAAAAGATGGGCAGGTGATTGATGTGATGCTGTCTGCCACCATTGATGACTCTGGCAGTGAAAGGCGATCGCTGGCTGTCTTGACGGATGTGACCGCCCGCAATCAGTTGACGGTACAGTTAAATGCCTACCAAAATCGCCTACAAAGTTTAGTGCGGCGACGTACCCAAGCCCTCGCCTCCAGTGAAGCAAGGTTGCGCAACCTGTTTAATTTGCTGCCCCTGGGCATTATGGAAGTGGATTTGGATGGTTGCTTCCGGTTTGTGAACCATCAATTTGCCCAGATGGTGGGGCGACAGGAGCTAGATCTCTTGGGTTGCCATGTGACGGAGGTGACCTATGGCAAGGATCTGGAGAAAACAGAGCAAATTTTCGCCCAATTGCAGCGGGGGGAAATGCAGGTTTTTAGTGTGGATAAGCGCTATCTCCGGGGGAATAATGATGATCCTGAGGCTTATTTTTGGGGTCATTTGCGGGTGACAGCGGTCAGAAATGGGCAGGGCAAAACAGATTACTTTATCGCCATTGTGGAGGATATTCACGAGCGTAAATTAATGGAGGAGTCTCTCCGGAGAAGTGAGGCGCGGTTGGCAAGATCCCAGGCGATCGCCAAGATTGGGTCATGGGAGTGGGATGTACGCCAGAACGAAACCTACTGGTCAAAGGAAAGCTATGAGATGTTCGGCTATGAACCCTTTAGCTTTACCCCTAATGCCCAAAGCTTTATGAATTCGCTCCATCCCGATGATCGTATCCAGATGATCGCAAACATAGAGAAAGCGTTGAAAACGGGAGAGATTGAGGCAACTTCTGAATATCGCATCATTAGACCTGATGGGCAGGTACGCACCATTCAGGATCACCATGAAGTCATACGAGATGAGTCGGGGGAGGTGATTTTTAAAGGGGGGGCGACCATTGATGTCACAGAGGAACGGGCAATGGTTGCTGCCCTCAAAGCGAGTGAAGCCCGTTTGGCTAAATCCCAGGCGATCGCTAAAGTCGGCAATTGGGAATGGGATCTCACAACCAATAAACTCATTTGGTCAGACGAAAATTTCCGCATTTTTGACATCGAACCCCAAAGCGTAGAACCGACTGCCGACCTGGTATCTCGTCTGACCCATCCAGAGGATCTGCCTCTTCTTGAAGCTGGTATTCCGAGCTTACAAGCTGGTGAAAAGCTGCATAACCTGGAATATCGCATTATCACCGCCCAAGGACAACACAAAATCGTCGTCGAGAATGCCGAACCCCTGCGAAATAGCCAAGGTGAAATTACTCATTTTTCCGGCACATTGCAGGATATCACCGCTTCTAAGCGAATCATGCTGGAACTACAAGCGAGTGAAGCCCGTTTAGCTAAATCCCAGGCGATCGCCAAAGTCGGCAGTTGGGAATGGAAGGTCTTAACCAATGAATTAATTTGGTCAGATGAACTCTTCCGCATCTATGACCTCGAACCCCAAAGTCTACAACCGAGTTATGAATGGTTTATCCAACAGGTTATTCCCTCAGATCGCCCTAAATGTGAAACCACGATGGCAAATCTGAATGAGGGGCAACGGGTTGAAAATCTTGAATACACCATCATCTCTGCCCAGGGCAACACCAAAAATCTGTTAACTTTCGCCGATGTACAGCGAAATGAACAGGGGGAAATTATTGCCCTTGCCGGGACAACCCAGGATATCACCACCATTAAACAGACGATGCTGGCACTCCAGAGCAGTGAAGCCCGTCTCGCCAAAGCCCAGGCGATCGCCAAGATCGGAGTCTGGGAATGGGATCAACACACAGATCAACTGGTTTGGTCGCAGGAATTTTATCGCTTACTGGATCTGGAACCTGATTCCATCGAACCCAGTTTTGCGGTTTTTTTTGAGATGGTCGATCCGGGCGATCGCCCCAGAATTCACGCCGCAATTGATCAACTCAGATCCGGCGAAACAGTCCATAACTTCGAATACCGACTAAATACTGCCACCAGCCAAAAAATCATCGTTGAACATGTCGATGTCATCCAAAACCAACAGGGTGAAGTCACCCATTTTTCCGGCACATTGCAGGATGTGACCGCCTTCCGTCGCGCCATCATTGCCCTCCAGGAAAGCGAAACCCGTTTCCGCGAACTCGTCGAACGCATTGACGAATCCTTTTGGATCAATCCCGCTAACCCCACCCATGTCAGCTATGTCAGTCCTGCCTACGAGAGAATCTGGGGTAGAAGTTGTGAAAGCTTATTAACCGGTGGCAGTTCTTGGATCGAATCCATCCATCCCGATCACCGTTCACAAATTACCCAAGCGATGGCAAGCATGGCAGCGGGGGGACGTTTTAACGAGGAATATCGCATTGTTCGCCCCGATGGCACAATCCGCTGGGTACATGCCCGTTCCTCACAAATTTATGACGATGCGGGTAACCTGTTGCGCCATGTGGGGGTTGTCACAGATATCACTGAACGCAAATGGGCAGAATTAAACTTACGCGCCAGTGAAGCTCGGTTTCGGGGGATTTTTGACCAGGCTGCCCTCGGTATTGCCCAGATTAATCTGGAAGGTCAGTTCATTTTAGTCAATCAAACCTTTTGTGATTTGGTTGGCTATCACCATACTGAATTGGAGCGGATGACTTGGCAACAGATTACCCATCCCGATGATCTAGAGGTTTGTACGGAGGATATTGCCCGTATCTTACGGGGGGAAATGCGCAGCGCGGTTCTGGAAAAACGTTATGTCCATAAACTGGGTCACGCGATCTGGATTAAGGCGATCGCCTCATTTATTTACGATGCTGAGGGACAACCGCAATATTTACTGGGCTTAGTGGAAGACATTACGGAGTACAAAGCTGCTGCCGCCCAACTGGCACAAACCCAACATCGCTATCAGGATCTCGTCGATGGGGTTCATGGGATTATCTATCAGTATTCAACCAAGCGGGGGGGGATTTTCTATTCCTCGCGCCTTAAGGAAATTCTCGGCTATGAGGTGGATTATCTGCTCGCCCATAGTTCCCTTTGGTATGACTCCATCCACCCCGAAGATCAGCCTAAAGTAGACCAGGCGATCGCCAACCTCCAGCACCAGCAACAACAATTTGTGGTCGAATACCGCATTCGTGATGCCGCTGGCAATTGGCGTTGGTTTAGCGACAAATCCTTCCGTATCGAACAAAACCATAATGGTATAGAAGGTGAATTTGAAAGTGAATTGATTGTCAGTGGTCTTGCCCTCGACATTACTGAGCGTCGCTGGATGGAGGACACCCTCCGCCATCGCCTCAACCTAGAAACCGTCCTTGCCGAAATCTCCCACCGAATGCTACTTCAAACGGAATTGGATTTACCCGACATCCTCAGACTGTTGGGAGAAACCTTCCAAGCTGACCGGATGTCCGTCATGCTCTGTCAACCGGAGCAAACCACGCGGGTGGAACGTTTAGTTGCTTGGGCAGCTACGGCAGGGCTAGAACTAGATCCCCAAGCCTTCAGCCAAATCGATATGTCTGATTATCACTGGTGGTTAAGTCGTTGGCAAAAACAGCAACCAATTCTGATTAATCGTCGTCATCCTTTACCCGAAACGGCGGTGTTAGAACGGCAATTTCTTGCTGATCTTGATATCCAGGCGGTGATTTGGATTCCGATTCCTGACCATCAGGGCAAACATTGGGGCTATATCGAATGTTCTTCGACGGATCCTGATCATCGACCCTGGTCAAGGGAGGATGTGGATCTCCTGGCGATCGCCGGAACCCTGATCTACAACTTCTGGATGCGCCAAAGATCCACCCAACAACTAGAACTCGCCAAGGAAGCCGCCGAAGCTGCCAACCATGCCAAGAGCCAATTTTTGATGAACATGAGCCACGAATTGCGTACCCCTCTGAATGCCGTCCTCGGCTTTGCGCAGATCATGGCACAATCCCCCACCTTCCCCAAGGAACACCGCGATCGCCTAGAGATCCTGCAAGGTTCCGGGCGCAGACTCCTGACCCTACTCAACGATATCCTCGATCTCGCAAGCTTCGACTGGGGTAAAGCCAGCCTCAACCCCGTGCTATTCAACCTCTACGGACTACTGGACGATCTCAAACATATGTTCCAGCATCTGATCCAGCAAAAGTCCCTGGATTTCGCCATTGAATACAACGACGATCTTCCCCGCTATATCGTTGCCGACCAAGCCAAACTTCATTCCGTGCTAATCCATCTGCTGAGTAATGCCATTAAATTTACCAGCGAAGGACAAGTGAAGCTCACCATTGAAGTGATCAACCATGACCCGCTCACCCTCCGTTTCAGCGTGACCGATACCGGAGTGGGCATCGCCGAAGCCGACCAGAGTAAGTTATTCAATGATTTTGTCAAACTTGAAGCCGGGGATCTCCTCGGACAGGGTAGTGGTTTGGGTCTTGCCCTTAGCCAAAAATTTATCCTGTTGATGGGCAGTGAAATTCAGGTCAGTAGTCGTCCCAATATTGGCTCTTGTTTTTCGTTTGAGCTGCAATGTGCTGGGGAAAATGGTCTAGCAGATGAGCGATCGCCCCTCCCCTTGCCCCTCGCCCGTTCCAATACAGCCCTAACCCCCGAACATTTCCAAACCTTGCCCCTATCCTGGCGACGGCAATTTCACCAAGCCGCCTGTGCTGCCCGTGCAAAAAAATTAGAACAACTTATTACTGCCCTACCCCCAGAGGTGGAAGACATTGCCCAAACCTTAACGAACATGGTGCAAAAGCTCGACTTTAACCATCTGATTACCCTGAGCGAACTCCCGACGAATGAGTCTGCTCCATAGCAATCTCCAATGAGATCCCATCGAGTTTGCCAATACTTACTGCTCAATACTTATCCCTTTTGTCATCCCCTAAGGGTCATTAGATTACCTCCTGCTGTTGCCATGAGTAACGGATAGATTTCAGAGCTTATTTCACTTGAAAAATAGTGACTGTACCACTGACTTCATTGGTTGCGACTAACAGATTTTCGCCATTGGGACTGTCTTTCGCTGGGATGAACACTAATCCTTCCGGTGCAAGATCGCCCGCTGTGCCCGCTGCCGCATCGCCGCTAAAATCACGGGTGTTGGTATAGTCCACAAAAAATGGCTGCATGGGATCGGTGATGTCGTAAACCATGATGCCGCCCATCCGTTCTAGACCGATAAACCCATAGTGGCGATCGCCGATCTGAGCGAGGGCAACCCCTTCTGGCTCCGTACCTTTATCATCACTACGGTCATCAAAAGAGCCATTTTCATCATTGGTCGAGTTGAAATCATCCGGGTACATGGCAGCGGTAATGTAATCAAACTGACTACCACTATCAAAAATCAGTTCACCCGAACTATTCCAGATCGAGAAAGACCGTCCCCCATAGGCATAAAGCTGGTCATAATCGCCGTCGCCATCTAGATCGCCCATGGTATTCGTCACCTTCAGACGACCAAGCACCTCATCTGCCTGTAGCTCGGCGGCATTTGGGAATGCTGTTGGGTCAAGTTCTAATTTCCCGACGCGACTTTCTTCATTGAAAATATCGCCTTCTTCGACTCCAGGAATTTCTTCATCCCCCGTCGGTCGCACCCGTGCATCGCCCTCATTGGCAGTCACTAAATAGGTTTGACCATTGACCTCATAGGTGGCGATCGCATCAGGTTGATACAGACCAAACAAATTATCGTAATTAGTGATATTAATCGCGCCGTCTTCATTGCTGGCATCCAGACGATTCGCAGGTAAGCTATAATCCTTGAACCCAAGCCCCAACACATTCGTAATGGTTCCTGTTTGTAGGTCAACCACCCCTAGAGCATTCGCTTCCTGGAGGGTCACCCATGCCTTGGTTGAATCCTGGGAAACGGCGATATATTCAGGCTCTAAATCCTGGGCAACGGTGGCATTCAACCCAAAAACACGCACATTTTTATCTAATTTGTCTGATGTTGCGCCATTAGTGCCATTAAATGCAGAGAAATCAGCGGTGATCACCGAGGCATTCTCGATTCCTTTGGATACGTCGATAATGCTCACGGAACCTTCTGGATCTAGGCTGTAATCTTCGCTCGGTTCCCCTTCATTGGCGACGAGCACTTTTTTGCCATCGGGTGTAAAGGTCAGCATATCCGGCAAAGCGCCCACGGTTAACCCATTGAGGCGATCGCCCTTGGCATTAAAAAACAAAACCTGACCGGGATCCTGAGGTGTGTCCCCTTCCACCGCCGCTGCCAGGATACCATTTTGAAAAGAAACACTATTAATATTGTTGCCAACCTCAATGCTGAAGGCGAATTCAGGGGCTGCGGGATTGCTTAGATTCAGGACATCCACACGATTCCCAGCAGCATTGGTCACAAAAAGCTGTGCCGTCACCGGGTCAAACGTCGAAATTTCTGTGGCACTCTCATCGAACACACCCGTACTGTAGCGACCGATCGCTTCCAGTGCAATTTGTGCCTGGGCAGCGGGGCAGAACAGTAAAGCAGCCGGGGATAAACAGAGTCCCCATAAGGATTTGATATTCATGTGACTAGGATTAACGGTGACAATGTTTCGTCCTAATGTCCCATGGAAATCATGACCCTAGGGTTAAGGATAGGTTTAATTCTCTTTAGGTATCGCCAGACTCCGTAAATACCCTAGTCCAACGTGATTTCGATCACCTAAATTTCAGTCATACATCAGTCATTTTCGGTATATCAACCCGATTAAACGTTGATGGAGAACAACATCGCCTTGGGTTTTGCCTCACTGATTCATCCGGGCGATCGCCAGATAATGGCAACAGGAACCCACAATACTTTTTTCCTTTGCACAATCATGCTTCACCTTCTACACCAGATCTCCCCCCTCACCCTCACCGCGATCCAATCCCTCGAACCAGACTGTGAACTACGCCTAGGAGATCAAAGCGCAGAAGTACAAGACCTACAACTTATCCTCAAAGAACTCGGTTTTTATCACGGTGCCCTCGATAGCGAATTCCAACCCGAAACAGAACGTGCCCTACTCCACCTCCAACAACAACTTGGAGTCCAAGCCACAGGTCAGCTAGATATCGAAACATGGTACGCCATCACCTATTGGGCAGA
>JBIKYI010000497.1:0-3049 GCA_044355355.1 Limnothrix sp.
ATAATCGACCAAGAAAATCGCTTGACTATCGCACTCCGAGTGAAGTATTCTTGCTGTCATCATCAGAACCTGTTGCACTTCATACTTGAATTGGCGGAAAGATTTTCCAAAAGTTGCACTCCAAGATTCAGCAAAAGAAGCTTTGGAGTGGCGTTTCAGTTTAGAAGGGAGATCACTGGCACTAAGATAGCCATTGTCTTCCGTTTCATCCGCAGTGAAATGTGATCTTCCTTGTAACTCTTCGATGGAATCATCTTCAAAATCGATACTTTGATCTTGGATAAAAGTCTGATTAAAACCAGTCGAATCATCTTGGATAAAAGTTTCCTTTGATGCTTCGGGAGGCAAAACAAAGTCTTTTGAGATCTCGTTTTTGTCAATGATAGAGTCTGTTAATCCCTTGAGCGGCAGGTCTGGTCTTTGGAAAAGGGTCGTATCTTCAAAGGAAATGCTGTCGTAATTGATTTCAATTTCTTCATCAGCCGGGTGGAAGGTATTCAGAAAAACATCCAAGTCCGCCAAAATATCTCTGGTATGTTGGTAGCGATCGCCAATGTCCGGTTGCACTAACTTCGAGACAATGCCCACCAACTCACGACAGGCCTGGGGGTCATCGATTTTGACATACTGATCCCACACCACTTCCCCCGTGTGATTGTCCTTCTTCATACGAGCTGGATCGAGACCCGTCCAAGCCTGAATCGCCATAATCCCTAAAGCATAAAAATCGCTACAGGGCTGGGGTTGACCCGTCATCTGTTCCGGCGCGAGGTATCCAGAAGGACTCACCGTAATCTTCGTGCGTAGGGAAGTCACCGTTAAATCTTCATTGGTCTGGAAACCCGGAATATATTGCGCTGAACCAAAATCAATAATCACCAGGCGATCGTCACTCGACCGACGAATAATATTGTTCGGCTTTAGGTCACAGTGAATAATTTTTTGACCATGGATAAACTGCAAAGTCTCGCAGAGATCATGGATAAACTGGGCAACCTGATAGGCACTCCAACAATTATTACTGTATTCACTCAAGGGCATGGTGTTATTGAGCAAACGACCATCCACTAACTCTTGGATGAGATACCAACCTTGATCCGTAATCCCGAAATAATCAATGAGGCGAGGAATTTGGGGATGGACGCTTAAAACCTGTAGATGTTTTGCCTCCTTTAAAAAGAGGCGCATATTCGTTTTATAGAGGCGAGGAATTTCTTTATTGTAGGGGTAGTGTTTTAAGACACACTTGGGGTCGTTCGGCTGTGCCAAATCCTGGACGAGATAGGTGCGGGAGAGTGCGCCACCTTTGAGTTTACTGAGGATTTGATAACGTCCTTGAACGATGCTGCCAATAATTAAAGTATTAGAACTTTTTTCTAATAGATTGTTCACATTCATCACCCTAAAAGATTCCATTCCAATTTTCTGGCTGGCTCTAGCGAAATCCGGAATATCCTGGTCTTAGGCGCTCTAGGGTAGGAAGATGTGATGGGATCATGGTAAATAGGGGGCAATATGATGACTTCAATATTGCTTATCTGTCGGCAAAAGCTTGTTTCATCGGGGTTTAAAAAATAGCAGTGATCTCTATCACAGTTTGCTTTTGTTTACTTAGCCATTAACTGTAATGGTGAGCTTGCCAAGATTCGGGGCGATCGCCCATATCTCAAAAAAATAATGCCCAAGGGATACAGTTCACATTGGGCATTGATGGAGATTGATGATGATCTTTGGCGAAGGTTAGTTAGTCTTCAGGTAATTGATATTGACCGACGATTTTTTTCGCAAATTCGGGCACATGGGCATCGAGTTTCTGGGGATAGTTGCGTCGGGTGTAGAGGTAGTTGCGGGTGAAGTGAGAATCGATGGAAAATTTGGCGTACTCCAAACCTTTGGGACCAATTTTTTCAATCACAACACCCATGAGTTTTGCTGCCCACATGGGTAGGGTGACGGCTTTGTCGTAGGCGGGAATGCTCTGTTGGACTGCGGCACGGCGATCGCCCTTCGACTCGACAGGTTGAGTTTCGATCTGGTCACTGATCAGATCAAACATTTCCTGACCCGTATCATTACGCACCACCATCCATTGCCAACCGTAGGGCGCACCCATATAGCCCACCACGAGATCAGCTAAACCATTGGTATAGTCAAAACAACTCATGCAGGACGGCGCAAATACATCCTTTAATTGATTGGTTTTTAAGCCAAAGAATGGTACTAATTCCGTGGAACCATCCTCATGTTTAAAATGCACCCGAAAATCCTGCATAAATTCGTAGTACACCACAGTTTCCGGCGATCGGCTCGTGGTATCAAGAAACTTTTGTAAGCCCGCACGGGTGACATTATCCACACAGGGCAAACCGAGCACATATAGCTTTTCTAAGCCAATTTTGTCCTGCACCGAGCGCAATGCTTGAATTTGACAACCCACACCAATCACGAGTAATTTTTTAAAGCCTTTGGCTTCGATTTGTTCCAAAATGGTCAAATTCGGCGAGAGAGTCGGTTTATTCACCCTCGCAGCAAGAATTTCTTCGGCACTGGTGGCAATAATTGGGTTCGGCTGAAACCGATCTTCCGGCGTATTTTGCACACAGACAACCCCTTCCACCAAACCCAATTCCAGCATTTTACAGGCGAGGGAACTGACAATACCTGTCCATTGCGCCCCTTCAATGGGTTCCGTTTTACGGGCAGCGACCATTTTTTGATGGACACCGAAATATAGTTCCTGTTCCTGATCGAGATCCCGCTTTCTGCCATGGACAAGGGTTTCCAGGCGATCAAACTGCTGATTGAGAAATGCACAGGCTTCCTTGACATAGTGAATAAAGTGAGTGTCACATAGCCCACAGTCGCTACAGAGATCTTTGGCAGGGCGAACACTACCGCGTGGCAGTCCTTTGGCTTTTTTGTGGGCTGGGGTTTGGGCAGTCATGGGCGACGAGATTTTGACGTAAAAACAGTATTTGTCAGCGTAATAGAAAGGCTTACCCCAGGGGGGCGTTTTGTGACGAAATGTAACGTGTCTAACCTAGTGGGG
>JBIKYI010000211.1:0-5689 GCA_044355355.1 Limnothrix sp.
CCATTGCCAAATGTTTGTTACCCCACGCACCCTTGGGTCAAACAATCACCAACATTTACCCTGTTACCGTCCCAAGTCAACGATGAAACTGTTGTCCCTTAAGCATCGCCTAATTAGTATTAGTAATTTAAATACTATAGATAAAATCCTATGAAAAACAAAGACTTGCTTTAGAATCCTCAATGGTTGATACTGCTTATAGCGCGGACTCAATAGGGCAGTTTAAGGAACCTTTTTGGCTACTTGATTCCTAGCGATCGCCCAAGGTTGCGCCCGAAAGTAATCGGGTTAATCACAAGAATCCTTGCTTACAGGTGTTGCACAAAGACCTGTGCTGTAAGGGTGAAGCAACTCACTCTTACACTCTTTTAAATTCAAATTTTGTTTAGGTAAATGTCACGAGGAATATCCCCTAGCGTCAAGTTCTAAGACCCAAACGCGACAGGTCATACCCTAGGACAATCACTCTAAACCCCAGTTTTAAGGTTCATTTATCGCAAGACTTCTCTTTAGAGGAGGAACAAGGAGGTATCCGTGGATTTTTTGTCCCTATTCGTGAAGGACTTCATTCTTCAATTGCAGTCCCCAACCCTCGCCTTTTTGATTGGTGGGATGATCATTGCTGCCCTGGGTAGTGAATTGGTTATTCCAGAGTCAATTTGCACCATCATTGTCTTCATGTTGCTCATGAAAATCGGTCTGACTGGTGGTATTGCCATCCGTAATTCCAATTTGACGGAGATGGTTTTGCCCATGATCTTTGCGATTGTGGTCGGGATTCTGGTTGTCTTTATCGCCCGTTATACGTTGGCTAAATTACCGAAGGTGAAGGTCGTTGATGCGATCGCCACTGGGGGTTTGTTTGGTGCAGTGAGTGGTTCGACCATGGCTGCCGGATTGACAGTACTGGAAGAACAAAACATTGCCTATGAAGCATGGGCTGGCGCACTCTATCCTTTCATGGATATTCCTGCCCTCGTCACGGCGATCGTTGTGGCAAATATTTATCTCAACAAGAAAAAGCTGAAGGAAGCAGGTGGCTCTGTCATGCAAGAGTCTTTCAGCAAGCAGCCCGTTGCCGCAGGTGTTGATGCCGATGCTCAGGATTATCCCAGCTCCCGTCAGGAGTATCTCAGTCAGCAGAGGAGCCAGGGAAATAATAAAGTCCAGATTTGGCCAATCATCGAGGAAAGTCTCCGGGGTCCCGCTCTCTCCGCTATGTTGTTGGGTCTCGCCCTTGGACTCTTTACCCAGCCGGAAAGTGTTTATAAAGGTTTCTATGATCCTGCCTTCCGTGGTTTGCTGTCGATCTTGATGCTGGTCATGGGGATGGAAGCTTGGTCAAGGATTGGTGAATTACGTAAAGTCGCCCAATGGTACGTTGTGTATAGTGTGGTCGCACCGTTTATCCATGGGTTGCTCGCCTTTGGTCTTGGTTTGATTGCCCACTACACCATGGGATTTAGCTTAGGTGGTGTGGTGATCCTCGCTGTGATTGCCTCCTCCAGTTCAGATATTTCTGGTCCTCCCACATTGCGAGCTGGTATTCCGTCGGCTAACCCTTCTGCCTATATTGGTGCGTCCACTGCTGTTGGTACACCTATTGCGATTGGCGTGTGTATCCCGTTTTTTATCGGGCTTGCTCAGGCGATCGGGGGTTAATCCCTGAAGGTTCGTGGTCTGTCGTGATTTGATAGAACAGGCAGACCCTTCTCGCAATCCTCAAGGTTTAAGGAGCCTCAAAGGCTGATTCACTAAGACTTTTGTCTACAACCTCCCACGCCATTGCAGTAGGATTGCTATAGATTGATGTACATCACTTAAGGAGGAAATCCACATGTCAAAACATGCCAACAAGCTCGTCATCGTCACGGAAAAGGTGCTGCTAAAAAAGGTCGCTAAGATCATTGATGAATGTGGCGCCACGGGTTACACAGTGGTAGAAACTGGTGGTAAAGGTAGTCGTAACGTGCGTTCTACTGGTAAGCCCAGCACTGCTGACACTGATTCGAATGTTAAGTTCGAGGTACTCACCGAAAATCGGGAGATGGCTGAGAAAATTGCTGATCAGGTGGCAATTCAGTTTTTCACTGATTTTGCTGGCATTATCTACATCTGTGAAGCAGAAGTTTTGTATGGCAGACATTTCTGTGGCCCAGAGGGCTGTTAAATCAAGTCATTAACCCATTACTGATTTCAAGTTGATTTTTAAAAGCCGGGGTATAACTCCGGTTTTTTTTGGGTTCGATTAGTCCTATTTGTTGATGGCAATAACTGGCAAAGAATGCTTAAACCTGTTTAGGATACGTCAAGAATGATGTGTAGGTTGGTGGAAAGCATGACCCCGGATACGGAAATTATTGTGATCGGTAGTGGCATTGGTGGGCTATGTTGTGCTGGGTTGTTGGCACGGTATGGCTTTGAGGTGGTAGTGCTGGAAAGTCATGCGATCGCCGGGGGAGCCGCCCATAGTTTTGTACGGGATGGCTATCATTTCGACTCTGGTCCCTCACTGTATTCTGGTCTGTCCTATAGCCCTTCCTCTAATCCTTTGCGGCAGGTTTTAGATCTGCTCGATGAGGATTGCGATTGGCTCACCTATGACGCTTGGGGGGTTCATTTACCGGAAGGTTATTATCGCGCCGGGGTGGGTGCTGATGGTTTTTGTGAGATGTTAGAAACCATGGGCAAAGGACAGGCGATCGCCCAATGGCGGGATTTACAAGAAAAAATGCGTCCCCTCGGTGAAGCTTCTGTCAAATTACCTTTAGCTGCGTTTCGTGAGGATTTAGGCGCAATTTTTACGGTGGGTAAATATGCCAAAGATTTACTACCCTATTTGCCCTACGCACCACAATTAAATCAACCCTTTGATAAGGTTATGGATCGCGTAATTAAAGATCCCTTTGTGCGCAATTGGCTCGATTTATTATGTTTTATGCTCTCCGGTTTACCTGCATCGGGAACTGTCTGTGCAGAGATGGCATTTATGTTTGCCGAGTGGTATCGCCCTGAAGTTTTATTGGACTATCCCAAAGGTGGCAGCGGTGCAATTGTGGATGCACTTGTGCGGGGTTTAAAAAAGTTTGGTGGCAGCATTAAACTCAATAGCCATGTGGAAAAAATCTTGATCGAAAATGGTCAAGCTAAGGGGGTACAACTTCGTAATGGTGAAACAATTCACGCGAAACGAGCCGTAGTTTCTAATGCTTCAATTTGGAATACCTTGGCATTAATTGATCAGCAAAAGTTACCGAGAAAAACATCACGTACCTTTGTCAAAAAGCGCCTAAAAATGAAGCCTTGCCGTAGTTTTATGCATCTCCATTTAGGCATTGATGCGGCAAATTTACCCAAGGATATTGAATGTCATTATCTCATGGTGAATGATTGGCAAAAAGGCGTAACGGCGGAACAAAATGTTGTGGCAATTTCGATTCCGTCGATTCTAGATCCCAGCCTTGCTCCTGAAGGGAAACATGGGATTCATGTCTATCTGCCCGCGACGGAACCCTATGAACTTTGGGCAGGACAACAACGCAATACCGATGATTATTTGACACTCAAAGAAAGTCGTGCAGAAATTATGTGGCAAGCCTTAGAAAAAGTCATTCCAGATATTCGCCAACGGACGGAATTAGAACTAGTCGGCACACCGCTCACCCATGAACGTTTTCTACGCAGACATCGCGGTTCCTATGGTCCTGAATTGGTGGCAGGGAAGGAACAATTTCCGGGTTGCTCGACGGCGATCGCCCATCTGTTTTGTTGTGGTGATTCGACTTTTCCGGGGATTGGTGTCCCGGCGGTGGCAGGTTCGGGAATTATTGCGGCAAATACCATTGCGCCCCTCCCGAACCATTTACAAATTTTGCAGGCGATTGGAGGGATGCGGTGAGGGGGAGATAGGGAGACGAAGGAGAGGGGATGATAATGGTTGCACAGATCCCCTTCCATTGCATCTTTACCGTAGAGGTATTTACCGTAGACGGACAGCCTCGATGAGTCGAGAATAATAGAAACTGGTGCTGGTCATCTCGGTGCGGGCGATCGCAAAACCGTTATCAATAAAAATGCGGCGGATATCCTCTTCTTTATGTTGATAGGCGCGGGTGGTTTTGCTGGGACCAGGGAAAAATTCACCGATTTTTTTAAGAATGGTCAGCCAGAAGGTTTTGGGGGCGAAGCTCAGAATGAGGCGATCTTCACTGAGGGAGGCGAGGTGGGCAATCATGTTTGCTGCATCTTCCGTGGGGTAGTGGATCAGCACATCCAGACAAATCACCGTATTGTATTTGCCCGTGAGACTTTCGAGATCCTTGGCTTCAAATTTCAGACCGGGGCGATCGCCAAACTTTGCCTTAGCCCGTTCTTCTGCCTCCCCGACCATTTTTTCAGAAATATCGCTGGCATACACCGAACGCGCACCAAATTCCGCCAGAGGAATACTCAGGCTACCTACGCCACAACCCGCATCACAAATGCTGCGCAGTGCCAGGTTTTGATCTGCCTTGAGCCAATTAATGACCTTATCGATGGTTTGTTGGTGACCGACGCGGATATCCGCCTGCACTTTGTTGACTTCACCATCACCATAGATGCGCCGCCAACGGTCGAAACCTGTGGCGTTAAAGTAATTTTTGACGACTGTTTTTTCGTTATTAACGGTGCTAGGCATGGTGAATTTGCGGGGACTTTAAACGTTTGTTATTGGTTAAATAATGTAGCAGCTTTAGGAATAACTAGGGTTGTTGTTCTGTGGGTTTCCACTGACGGTAGGGATAGCTGACGAGGTTGGCATTGTAATAGCGGGATTCGTGGGTGACTTCCTGGGCAATCCAATCAGGGACAGGAAATTCTTGATCAGCGGCGGTGAGTTCGATTTCTGCCAGGATTAAGCCGCTATTTTCGCCAAAAAATTCATCCACTTCCCAAATAAAATCGCCATGGGGAATCCGGTAACGTTTTTTGATAATTTGGGGGCGATCGCATAAATTTTCCAGCATTTCGAGGGCATCAGATTTAGGAATAGGATACTCGTACTCACTGCGGCTAATATCCACAGATTTGCCCTTAATCGTGAGAAAACCCTGTTCCCCTGCCAAGCGTACCCTTACAGTACAACCCTTTTGACGTTGCATATAGCCCTGTCGGTACTCTACGCCCTCTGCCAAGGTACGCCAGCGATCGCCACGCACCAGAAATTTCCGTTCAATTTCCTGACCCATAAATTCCCTGTTATCTCGTGCCAATACTTTGCAAATACTTAAAAAATTGCCAATATCTAAATTAAATATTGCCCATATTGCCCAAGTTTGCACCTAAAACTCCCATCAGTCGGCAGTCAATCCCCAAAAACAATCTGATTCCGTCCCTGTTGTTTTGCCCGGTAGAGCGCCTCGTCCGCCTTGCCAATCAAGTCCGAGGGCGTTGCCACCGTCTCGAGGTTATCAGGAGTCAACACATACCCCCCAAAACTGACCGTCACAAACGGCGCTGTACTGGAACGGGCATGGGGAATCGTACTCGCTCGGACAGCCTCCAGGATACCCTGCACCACCTGATACGCCTTCGTTGGCGATCGCCCCGGCAGGATCATCGCAAATTCCTCGCCCCCATACCGCGCCACAAAATCCGTGTGGGTCGTCAGCATCCGCCGAAAAATCTTCGCCAAACGAATCAAACAAGT
>JBIKYI010000158.1:0-6434 GCA_044355355.1 Limnothrix sp.
TATAACGAAGGTTCCAATAGTCTCGAAGATGTCTTCAAACTCATTAGTTTAATGAGAGAATCCGTCGCACTTTTTCCGCAAGAGCAACAGGAAGATCTCGTTATCGATCTCGATGATCTAGAAGCAGAAATTAATAAACCAGAAGCCGATCGCCGTATGGCTAAAATCAGGAAATGTTTAACTGCTTTAGCAACTGCCGGAACAATGGCGATCGCCGCCCTCGGAGCCACCAACCAAGCCACCGTCCAACTCAATACCTTTGTGGATAACGCCAGTACCCTCGCCAACAAATTCCAGATCGAATTACCCATTAACGCATCTACCCAAAACCCCAACTAAAAAAGCCCTGAATTCCTGCTGATTTTCGCAATTTCCCCCTAGAACATGACATGAAACCATTCATGAAAAAACAACTTGCCATCCTCCTCGGAACCGCCTTAATCCCTTGCTTCTGGTCTACCAGCACCAGAGCAGAAATTGCCACCCTAGAAGTCAATAGCGACAATGCCGATCAGGAACAGACCATACAACTCCAAGGCGTACAGGCAACTTTAACCCACAAAAAACAAATCAGTGAATACGGTGACATTGATGAAGTGCCCCTGTTAACCGTGTCCGGTGGAGGCGATACGATCCAAGCCACAGGTTCCGTTTCCTTCTTCTCCTACAGCTTGGTACAAATCGCAGAAATGGATCCCAGTAATGATTTACCAGAAGTGCTTTTTTCCAGTTTTACAGGGGGCGCACATTGCTGCGATGCCGTGCAAATTTTGACCCATCAACCCGAAACTTCTAGTTGGCAAATTGTTGATGTAGGCTTCTTTGATGGTGGCTTAAATGGTGTTACCGATCCCGATCAAAGCGGTATTTATAAATATGTGACCAACGACAATCGTTTTCTCTACAAATACAGTAGCTACGCGGGTAGTTTTCCCCCAATTCAGATATGGCAATTGGACGGGTTAGAAATGCGAGATGTCTCGAAAGATCCCAAGTTTTTCCCACTCCATCGCGATCGCCTACAAGATATGTGGCAATCGATCAAATCAGCGACGGCGGAGGGTTATGAGGTCAATGGTGTTTTAGCAGGCTATGTGGCGACCAAGGCAATTTTAGGGGAAGCAATTCCGGCTTGGGAGTTAATGCTAAAACGTTATGATCAAAATGATGACTGGGGTTTTGAAGAATGTCGTGGTGAATATGATGATCAGGGGGAATGTCGTGGAGAATGGATCACCTACAATTCTTTTCCAGAGGCATTACGCAGCTTTTTAATTGAGACAGATTATCTTTCTCAAGATGATTTATCGCCCTCACATTAACTCAAACTAAAACAACTCTAATTAAGGCACAAACTACAAATCAAACTACAAATTTAGAGTCATAAATGGCAGGGGCTTAACATGTTAAGCCCCTACGTCTTTTGATGTGTAGCGGTAATTGGACGATTCGCCATAACGATATACCTAGGACAAACTTTTCGCTTCCCGCACCCATTCCTGCACCAAGCCAACACTGGGGGCAAGGTCACGCCGTTGCAGAGTCGAAACCTGCAATTTGACAATGCTGCCATGGAGATGAGGAAAGGGGGTTTGTGCCAACTGCCACACCGATGCAACGCCACAATGCAACAGTAAGCCGCAATATTCTACTCCCACGCTTTTGAGTCGCGCCAAATCCGCCAGGGCAATCCACTTGGCGACATATTGGGGATGAATTTTTAGTTTGGCAGCAAATTCGTGTTGTTGTTGCTTTGTCTGGGTAGCGAGGAGCAGTTGGTGGGTAGTGCGAATCTGATTTGCTTCGAGCAGTCGCCTGTGTTCTTCGCTGAGTCCGGGGAGATTGGCGATCGCCCAATTACAAGAAGCCATAGCAATTGTTGTTAAAATGGAAAAATATATTACAACTAAAACTCGACTAATCAAGCTCAACTAAAGCTGTCGTCACCCAAAAATTAGAAAAACTAGGAAGTTCTATGTCTGCTGCTGTTGCTGTTGCCAAGGAAAAATTAGAAAATCCCCCCTTAGACCTCCACTATCTGGGCGATAAGGTTTTGAGAAACAAGGCAAAACGCATTGCCCATGTAGACGATGAAATCCGAGCCTTAGCCAAGGAAATGCTCCAGACCATGTATAGCTCCAGCGGTATCGGTCTGGCGGCTCCCCAGGTGGGCATCAATAAGCGCCTCATCGTTGTTGATACTGACCCAGATAATCCTGAGCATGAAGCCATGGTGTTGGTGAATCCTGAGATCACGAAATTTGGCAAAACTCTCTGTGCCTTTGAAGAAGGTTGCCTGAGCATTCCCGGTGTCCACCTCGATGTGAATCGCCCCGACGAAATCCAGGTGAGCTATCGCGATCTCCGGGGTAAGCCCAAACGTCTCAAAGCTGATGGTTTATTGTCCCGCGTGATTCAGCATGAAATTGATCACCTCGATGGCGTAATGTTTGTCGATCGCGTGGAAAATCAAATTGCCCTAAATGAACAACTGAAGGAATCTGGTTTTGCGCCCCAAGCGGTGCAGGCGATCGCCTAACACCATTCCTTAATCAATTGAATCAACTATGACCCACAGGAAGGACGGCAAAATGATGTCGTCCTTTTTTTCTGGCATTTTTATGGCATCGTTTATGGCGTTTTGTAGCGAATACAGCGCTGAAGATGAAGTTTTGTAAGTATCCCCGAAGAATTAACGTTTCTTTATCAAATTAAAATCTCCCACTGCTTTTTTGGCGATCGCCCCAACCCCACATCGGCGATCGGTAAACCCAGAACCACCATTTTTTTGTCCAAAAATTCCCCCCAAAGACTTACCCCCAATATCTTCGGAGATTTTTGCATTGCCCCATCCCTGACCAAATAACCGTTACCGTCCCCAGCCATAAACCCCAAGCACAAATACTCATCAGCCAAAAAACTCAGTTATTTGTGTTTTGTCTTTATTTTTATAAAAAGCAAACCTAAATTTTATTAAAAACTTTAAATCAAACATGAAAAACTAAATCTGGGCAAAAAAATGAAATTAAATTAAAAAAATCTTGAAAGCAGTTCCTAGGTCAGCCTTCTAATCCCAGAGCCACTTTCCAAACCCCAACAAATTGCCAATAATGCAACACATGACCTGCAACATTTAGGAGTAAACGCCATGACAATGACCCTCGCGGTATACGGCAAAGGTGGAATCGGCAAATCAACCACCAGTTGCAACATTTCCGTTGCCCTCGCCAAACGTGGCAAAAAAGTCTTACAGATCGGCTGTGACCCCAAACATGACAGCACCTTCACCCTGACGGGCTTTCTCATCCCCACCATCATCGACACCCTCCAGGAAAAAGATTTTCACTACGAAGATATTTGGCCAGAGGATGTCATCTATAAGGGCTATGGCGGTGTAGATTGCGTGGAAGCAGGTGGCCCCCCCGCTGGTGCTGGTTGCGGCGGTTATGTCGTTGGCGAAACGGTCAAACTCCTCAAGGAACTCAACGCCTTTGACGAATACGATGTCATTCTCTTTGATGTCTTGGGCGACGTGGTTTGCGGCGGTTTTGCGGCTCCCCTCAACTATGCTGACTATTGCCTGATCGTCACAGATAACGGTTTTGACGCGCTTTTCGCTGCGAATCGGATTGCGGCATCGGTACGGGAAAAGGCACGGACTCACCCCCTCCGTTTAGCGGGTCTGATTGGTAACCGCACTTCGAAGCGGGATTTGATCGAAAAGTATGTCAGCCATGTGCCGATGCCTGTGTTAGAAGTGTTGCCTTTGATTGAAGACATCCGGGTTTCCCGCGTGAAGGGTAAGACTTTGTTTGAGATGGCAGAAAAGGATCCCATGCTGGATTATGTCTGCGATTACTATCTCAACATCGCGGATCAAGTTTTGGCGGCTCCTGAGGGGGTTGTACCGAACGAATCCCCAGATCGCGAATTGTTTAGTTTACTGTCGGATTACTACCTCAATCCTCCCGTGGAAAGTTCTCCTGCTGGGAAGGAAGATGAACTAGATCTGATGATGGTCTAACATCCCCTTAAAACTGCTAGGACTCTCAGGACTTTACTTTATCTATCTCAGATCTATGTCAGCTATGACTCAGCTCGATGAAATCAAGGATCAATTGCGCCATAAATGGTTGGAATATTACCAAAAGAACCGCGCTTGGATCCGTGAGGTGAATGATTATCATGATTCTTGGATTTCGACGGCGGATCGCGGTTATCGTCCTGATTCCTTTATCATCTTGGCGGCGATCGCCGGATGGATCCCAGAACTCAGCGGAATTTTGCCAGAACTATGCGACCAGAGTGCGAATGCTTCCCGACTAATCGACAAACTTGGGTTAAATTTTGATCCAGAGAAGGTTTTATTTCCCGAATCCGAACAAGATGAAGACGGAAAATAGACAATTGAAATAACCTTGATTCAATAACCTTTATTCATAGTTGATTAACGAGGAGCAACATTGTGAGCTTTTTCGAGCAGATTAAACCCAGCATCAAAACGAAATGGTTGGACTATTACGAAAACAACCAGGAATGGCTAAAGCTTCTGATGGACAGCGGCGAATTCGTCGAGACTCCCGATGGTGGTCGTCGTCCCCAAGGCTCCGTCGTCATTGGTGCAGTGAGTTCCATGGAACCCCGTTTAGCCGAGATTTTGTATCACTTCTTCTTGGTTCATGCAAATTTTGACACCGTTGTGGATGTGGTGGGCTTAAATTTTGACCCCCTGGTGGAACTAAAAACTCTGGAGAGAACAGGTGCTACTACCAAGCCCGTCGTTGCTCCCCTCCCCAAAGCTCCGGTTCCCGCAGAGTAGTTTTACCAGATTTTCGACAAGATTTTCTCCAAGTAAATCCTCAAAATAAGTCAATAAAACTACGCCATAATCCCCCTGAAATATGGGGGAAATAAAATTTCTCTAGAATTTCCCCATAACGCAGCAGTCAAGATCAACCAAGCAAGAATTTTGTCGGGTGGATACGGTGGCGATCGAATAAATTCACATCAAAAAGTAAATCCACCACAACCCACAGTCGTGATGATATGCGCGAACCAATAAAACAACAACATGGAGAAATAACATGACTGTTACCGAAGAAAAAAGTGCTTTAAGTTTTGAATGCGAAACAGGTAATTATCATACCTTTTGCCCCATTAGCTGCGTGGCTTGGCTCTACCAAAAAATTGAGGATAGCTTCTTCCTCGTCATTGGCACAAAAACCTGTGGTTACTTCCTCCAAAATGCCATGGGAGTCATGATTTTTGCCGAACCTCGTTACGCCATGGCAGAACTCGAAGAAGCCGATATTTCTGCCCAACTCAACGACTACGACGAACTCAAAAGATTGTGTCTACAAATTAAGCGCGATCGCAACCCCAGCGTCATTGTTTTCATTGGCACTTGCACCACCGAGATCATCAAAATGGATCTCGAAGGTTTCTCCCCCAGACTAGAAGAAGATATCGGCATTCCCATCGTGGTTGCCCGCGCTAACGGCTTAGACTACGCCTTCACCCAAGGGGAAGACACCGTACTCGCCGCCATGGCAAACCGCTGTCCTACCGAAGAACCAGCCCCAGAAAAAGAAGAAGATATCGCCGCCACAACCCGCTTTCAAAAACTCTTGAATCTCGGTCTCAAGAAAAAAGAAGAAACCCCAGTCGCCACCGTCACCAAAGACCATCATCCTTTAATTTTGTTCGGTTCCTTACCCGATCCCGTTGTTACCAACCTAGAGCATGAATTGCAGAAACAAGGCGTAAAAGTTTCCGGTTGGTTACCCACAAAACTCTACACAGAGTTGCCCGTCGTCAAAGAAGGTTATTATGTCGCTGGCGTGAATCCTTTCCTCAGTCGCACTGCCACCACCTTGATGCGTCGCCGTAAGTGTAAACTCATTGGCGCTCCCTTCCCGATTGGTCCCGATGGGACTCGCGCTTGGATCGAAAAAATCTGTTCCGTCTTGGAAATTGAACCCCAAGGTTTAGCCGAACGGGAAGCCCAAATTTGGGAAAGCTTGGAAGATTATCTACAGTTAATTCGTGGTAAATCCGTCTTCTTTATGGGCGACAATTTGCTCGAAGTTTCATTAGCCAGATTCCTGATTCGTTGTGGCATGACCGTTGATGAAATTGGTATTCCCTACATGGATAAACGCTACCAAAAAGCAGAATTGGACTTCCTCGAAAAGACCTGCCAAGAAATGGGTGCGCCGATTCCTAGAATCATTGAGAAGCCTGATAATTACAATCAAATTCAGCGGATTAATGAACTCAAACCTGATCTTGTCATTACAGGCATGGCCCATGCGAATCCTTTGGAAGCCAGAGGTATTAATACCAAGTGGTCGGTGGAATTTACCTTTGCTCAGATCCATGGTTTCACCAACGCCCGTGACATCCTTGAACTGGTAACTCGTCCCCTGCGTCGC
>JBIKYI010000183.1:0-6089 GCA_044355355.1 Limnothrix sp.
AAGCGTTGTGTAGATGTGGTTGGTAGTTTAGTGGGTTTGACTTTCCTCGCTGCTATTTTTGTTCCCGTTGCTGTCGCGATTAAGCTTGATAGCCCTGGCCCTATTTTCTTTAGCCAAGTGCGCTGTGGTCTCAAGGGTAAGACCTTCAGAATTTATAAGTTCCGTTCGATGGTGAGCAATGCTGAAGCGGTTAAGCACCTGGTTGAGAACGAAAGCATTGGTCACATCTTCAAAAATGCCAATGATCCTCGCGTAACGGCTCTTGGTCGCTTCCTCAGAAAGACCAGTCTGGATGAGTTCCCCCAGTTTCTTAATGTACTGAAGGGTGAAATGAGCCTTGTGGGTACTCGTCCTCCCACGGTGGATGAAGCGATACACTACAGTCAACGCCACTGGCAACGTCTTTTGGTTAAGCCCGGTTTGACTGGTGAATGGCAAGCGAATGGTCGCTCTGAGGTAAAGGATTTTGAGGCGATTGTTGACCTCGATCTGAGATACCAACGCAATTGGAATGAATTGTATGACCTCAAATTAATCTTCAAAACCATTCAAGTTTTGTTCAGTCGTTCCTCTGGCGCTTGTTAGATGTGATTTAGCTGCTGAGATTTGAGATTTTATTTTTAATATTTGACTTGACCTTGACCGTAGACCCAGTTCCTTGAGAGCTTGGTCTATTTTTATTTTGAGTGGTGTGTTGAGACTAGATGGGCACTGGCGGCTTTCCATTGTGGGCGGCTTTGGGGCGATCGCCCGACCATACCAACGAAATGTCAGCAATCCCTTGGAATTGATTCTTTTAAGTCTTTATCGAATAAGTCTTTGTCGAACAGTGCCCCTGTATAATTTTCTCAATTCTTTTCAAGTTGATGGCAGAAAACATCATGGCAGATTGGCAAAAAATCGAGGGTTGTGTAACTGCCCCCAAGGGCTTTAGGGCAGCGGGCATCACGGCAGGGCTAAAACCTTCCGGCGCACCAGATCTCGCATTGATCGTCTCTGATACCGAAGCGATTACGGCGGGCGTGTTTACCCTATCGGAAGTCCGCGCCGCTTGTGTGGATTATTGTCGCCAACAACTCCAAAAAAAAGCGAGTAGTCGGGCAATCCTCTGTAATGCAGGACAAGCCAATGCGGCAACGGGAGAACAGGGTTGGCAGGATGCCCTCGATACCGCGAAGTGGCTAGCGGAGGAATTAAATGTTGCCCCCGAAAGTATTCAGCTTGCTTCGACGGGGGTTATCGGTCAACGCATCAAGATGGATGTGATGAAAACGGGCATTCCCAAGGTGGTGGCAGCCCTCTCCGAGGATGGTGGCGAAAGTGCATCCAAGGCAATTATCACCACGGATCTCGTCCCCAAGGCGATCGCCCTCGAAACCATGATCGACGATCGCCCAGTGCGCATCGGCGGCATTTGTAAAGGTTCCGGCATGATCCACCCCAACATGGCAACCATGCTTGGTTTCATCACCTGTGACGCAGCCGTGTCCACCCAACTCTGGCAGGACATGCTCTCCCGTGCCACCGATAAAAGCTTCAACCAAATCACCGTCGATGGCGACACCAGCACCAACGACTGCATCATCGCCATGGCTAACGGTCAATCTCGCACCACCGCCATCACCGAAGCAGGCTCCAAAAATGCCCAAAAACTCGAAGCAATGCTCACAGAAGTTTGCCAATACTTAGCGAAATGTATTGCCCGGGACGGTGAAGGGGCAACCTGTTTAATGGAAATCCAAGTGTCTGGCGCAGTAGATGACATCTCCGCCCGTAAAATTGCCCGGACGATCGCCGGATCCTCCCTCGTGAAATCCGCCATTTTCGGTCGCGATCCCAACTGGGGTAGAATTGCTGCCGCCGCCGGACGTGCTGGCGTTGCCTTCTCCCAAAACGACCTCAAAATTGCCCTAGGGGATTTCCAACTCATGGAAAAAGGACAACCCCTCGTTTTCGACCGACCCGCCGCCAGCCAATATCTCAAGGATCGCGCTGCCGGGGAATACCTAGTCGATGATACCGTCTTAATTTCTGTGTCCGTCGGTAATGGTAGTGGTTCCGGCACAGCCTGGGGTTGCGATCTCAGCTATGACTATGTGCGGATCAACGCCGAATACACGACCTAGAGCAAAAAAAACCTAGATAAACGGCAACCAACCTTGAGAAATAATTCAAGTTTGGTGCAGGGAGGGATCAGTATTGAAGCATCATCTTCAGTTCAATCTCTCCCAATTTTTTGCCAGAATTTTGTTGAAATATTTTATTGAAATGCGTTGAAATTACTGGTCTGCTTCGTACTGACGACGTTGCTGGGCGACACGCCAACATTCACCGACTAAGCGATGCCAAACCGTCACGATCTCTAAATCAATGCCAGCATGACCATCCGTGGCAAAAAAAAGCGACTTTGCCGCGCCCACTTCCGCCTGAGCCTGACGAACCCGGTTAATTAAATCTCCCTGTGCTGCCTGATCCATGAAGGGCAATGGTTCTTTTTCTAAAGCTGTGAGCGATCGCCCAAACCAATAGAGAAAATCATCCAATAAAGGAGCCAATACCGTTTTCAGAATCGCTTGATGTTCAGGGGGTTCTACCGGAGACATAAGATAGATTTTTGTAAATTTGTAAAGAATACTAAATTTATTTTAACGTTTCCCCGAAACTGGTGCTGAGTTGAGGCGCGACACAAAAGCAGCAGGGAATATTAAACAACATTACTAAAAAGATTTTCATCCTAAAAGCACTGTTAAAAATAAGGAGAAACTGATAAGAAAAACAGTTTTCTTTGTTTACTCAGCATGGTGGTGAAATGTGAAGTACGAAATACGCTATAAACCTGCTTTTGCTTGTTTGTTTGTCATCCTCGATCCAGGGGAAGAAGTCACCGCAGAGGCTGGCGCAATGGTCAGCATGGATGGTGGAATTACGATGAAAACAGTTTTTTCGGGGGGATTAGGAGCCGCACTACTACGCAAATTTTTCGGTGGGGAATCCCTCTTTGTCAATATTTTCAAAAATACCAGTAAGCAAAAACAGACTGTGATTTTGACCCAACCAATGATCGGTGATATTCATCGTATTGATCTGTCCCAGGGAACCATATGTTTCCAACCGGGAGCCTATATCGCCCATACTCCTGGAGCCAAGATGGGGGTGCATTGGGCAGGCTTTGCGAGTTGGTTTGCGGGGGAAGGTCTATTTAAATTGCAGTTTTCAGGGACTGGTCGGGTTTTCTATGGTTGCTACGGCGGCATCATGGAGAAGCAAATCAATGGGGAATTTGTGGTGGACAATAGCCACCTCGTCGCCTATGAGCCTGGCATCAAAATGAATATTCGTATGTCGGGTGGTCTTTTCGGTTCCATGATGTCGGGTGAGGGTTTGGTGAATAGACTCAAGGGTCGTGGTCGCATCTATCTGCAATCTCGGAGTGTCGATGGTCTCGTTCGTTTTCTTCGTCCTAAATGTCGTTAAAGGTCATTCATTGATTAACCATGGATATTCAACTGTTACATCAACCTGATAATGCGATCGCCCACGTCAAGCTCGATGCTGGGGAAGAAATTGTCGCCCAAGCCGGGGCAATGGTCGCCATGAGTGGCAACATCAATGCCAGCACCACTCTGCGTAAGGGCAAAGGGGGCGGCATTATGGGGGGCTTAAAACGGATGCTTGCCGGAGAATCCCTCTTTTTGAGCGTATTCCGTGCACCACTGCCCAATAGCGAAATTTGGTTTGCACCGAACTTGATGGGAGATCTACTCCTCTATGAAATGCAGGGGGATGAATTGGTGGTGCAAGCCTCTTCCTATCTTGCCTCCGGTTCTAATGTGGGTATTGACTTGGGTTGGCAAGGTTTTAAATCGTTTTTCTCTGGGGAATCCATTTTTTGGCTCAGTATTAGCGGACAGGGACCCGTGTTGCTCACTTCCTTTGGCGCGATTTACGAGATTGATGTGGATGGGGAATATATTGTTGACACCGGACATATCGTCGCCTTTGAGAAAACATTGAGTTTCAAAGTGGGCAAAGCAAATCCTTCCTGGGCTGGGGCATTGCTGGGGGGTGAAGGTCTAGTTTGTCGGTTCCAGGGGAAAGGAAAGCTGTATTGCCAAACCCATAATCCTGGTGCGTTTGGGATGACCATTGGTCCCCGCTTACCCGTTGTGAATGGTCTCCAACAGACTGTGCAGGGTTCTGGCAGTGCGCCCCAAAAGATTTTCCGCATTCTGTGGCGTATTTTGGGTGCTCTTAGTTAGGTTCGGTGAAGAAGGGGCGATCGCCAAATAGTCACCATGAAAAACAGCCGAGCCATACTGTCTTGAAGATCTTCGGAACAACGATTTAGCAACGACCTAGAAACGTAGAAACGAATTAAAAGAGTTTGCCGCCATGTCTAATTTCAATTTTCGTCTGGAAAATAACCCAGCCTACACATCCCTCATCGTCAAATTACCCCCCAACCAAACGTTACTGGTGGAAGCCGGGGCAATGGCAGCGATGGATGCCAACATCACCATGAAATCAAAAATGCGGGGTGGTTTGGCAAAGGGTATTGGGCGTATGTTTAGTGGGGAATCGCTATTTATTAGTGAATTTACTGCGGAGAAAACTCCGGGAGAAATTTATATTTCCCCTGGTGTACCTGGGGATGTGACCCATTATCAACTCACGGGGGAAAAGAGTCTGATGGTGCAGTCTTCGGGCTTTGTCGCTGCTAGTACGACGGTGAATCTCGACACCAAATTTCAAGGGTTAAAGGGCTTTTTTACGGGGGAATCGATCTTTTTTCTCAAGGCTTCTGGCACTGGGGATTTTTGGTTTAGTTCCTATGGGGCGATTATCGAGATTCCGGTGGATGGTGATTACATTGTGGATACGGGCTACATTGTCGCCTTTGAGGATACCCTCAATTACAACGTGGAGATGATTGGCGGTTTGTCGTTCCGGAGTTTGCGCACAGGGATTTTCGGGGGTGAAGGGTTGGTCTGTCGTTTTCGGGGTCAGGGTAAGTTATGGGTGCAATCGCGGAATTTATTCCCCTTGCTCAATTTTCTCTATCCCTATCGACCTGTTAGTAGTGATTAGAAAAATTTGGGTACAATCGGGTTCTAAGCGGTTGCTTGGCGATCGCCCTTAATCTGTTTCTTAAATCTGGATTGCGTATCTAGATGACGAGTTTGTACCCAACGGTTCCTCAATATTGCCCACTGTCTACCCAAATATATGTCTCAAAAAAACGATACCCTGCCTTTGCTCATTACCCTGTTGCTTGCCCTTGGGACTCTGGGTGGTGGAGCATGGTGGTTTTTCCAAAAATCGGACATCAAAATTGGCAATATTGGCGATGGTACAGCCGTAACGAATACGCCACCCTCCACTGTGCCCCAGGCAACCCAGACGAATCCTTTTAGTCCACCGAGTACCGTTCCCCAGGGGAAAACCATCAGAATTTCTGGTTCTACCAGTATGGTGACGATTAACTCGGCGCTAAAAAATCGTTTTGAATTGCAATATCCTGGAACATCTGTTTTACCGACCGCCGGTGGTTCTAGTAAGGGGATCGCTGATGTTCTGGCAGGAACAGCGGATGTTGCGGCTATTTCTCGCCCCCTCAAGCCGGAGGAGGAATCTCAAGGTCTCAAGGCGATCGCCATATCCACCGATGCGATCGCCCTAGTGGTGTCCAAGGATAATCCCTTTAGTACAGGCTTAACCACCGATCAAGTCAAAGGCATTTTCCAAGGGACGATCACCGATTGGTCAATGATTAATCCCAAGGATAAAGGAACCATTCGCGTCATTAATCGACCAGCCGTAAGCGGTACACACCAAGCCTTTCAAGAATTAATTCTCGGTGGCGGCAACTTCGGTAATAGCGCCAACTTCACCACCATGACCCAGGATGCCACAACCCCGATTTTGCAAGCCCTCGGCAAGGATGGCATTAGCTATGCAACCTATGCGCAAATTGCTTCCCAACAAACCGTGCGCACCGTCGCTGTGGATGGCGTGACCCCAGAATCCAATCTTTATCCCTATCTGCGGACGCTCTACTATGTCTATAAAGAGCCTGCCACGCCTGCCGC